>NZ_JBNKFS010000025.1:0-59764 GCF_050289425.1 Sedimenticola sp.
AAACTCGCCGCTGTGCGGCTCAGACAATTTCACGCTTATTCCCGCTCAGCCCTGCGATGCTCGACAGGCCGAACGGGGAAGTGCCCTAACCTGCCGCCGGTGATGCAGATATCACCTGCAGTCAAAATCGGGGGTAGGGGCAGGCCCCCGTGCCTGCCCTTTTTCGACAGCGTCGCTCTGGCTTGTGCAGCCACGGGGGGCCTACTCAGGGGAATTCAGCATCGCGATCTGGGTACGGGGAGGGGACTCCCGTGCGATGGATGTGACTATCTCTTCTCCCGTCGCAGCTCGGTGACTGAACGCCCCCCGATGCCCCAATTGTCGGTCGGCACTTCCTCGATCACGACCACGGTCGTGGCCGGATTTTTATTCAGGGTCTCCTGCAGTAGCCGGGTCACGCCATCTATCAGGATCGCCTTCTGTTCGGCAGTGGCGCCTTCGTTGGTGATTTTGATGTTTACATAAGGCATGGGTCTCTCCTTGTCATGGACAAAAGGTTATAGGAGGGGCGCAATGGCGCCCATCGAGGCTAGCCGGGCTGGGGACAGCGGGTTGTGACCAGCGCCGACCGCTCGCGGGTGCCGATCGCCAGCAGGGTGCCCGCGCCACTCAAGATGGCAGCCAGCCAGAGGGCGACCTGGGGATTTCCACTCTGCACCATCAATTGGCCGGCGACCAGAGGGCCGCTGATCTGGCCGACGCCATAAGAGGTGACCAGCAGGCCCATCAAACGGGCTGGATTGTGCTGGGCCAGGTGTCCGGCCTGGCTCAGCACCATGGCGACAATCCCCATGAAGGTAAAGCCGAAGCAGAGTCCGCCGGCCAGGGTGGCACTGCCGGTTCCCCATAGTGGCAGCAACAGACCGATCGTCTGGATTAGATAGGCGGCCAGCAGGGTCTGTAAGTTGCCCAGACGTGCCGCCCAGCGTACCCAGAGGTAACAGGAGGGGGCCGCCGCCAGGCCGAGTAGCAGCCAGGCTGAGCGGTCGAAACCGGCCAGGTCCGGATTGGTTTGAATAACGGCAATGATGAAGGTGGTGCCCACGGCAAAGCTGGCTCCGGCAAAAAAGTAGCTACCGGTGAGGTAGAGAAACGGTCGTCCCAGCTCCCGCCAGGCAATGGGTTGTCCCGCCTGTGGATGGGATGCCCCACGGCCACCCCGGACCCAAAACCAGGCGGGTAGTACAAACAGTATCCCCAGCAAGGCGCTGGCCCACCAGGTGAGTTTCCAGTTCAATGGGCTGTCCGCCCCTCCCAGTGCCAGGGCGGTAAGCACGATGCCGACCCCGACCCCGCCAAAGTGGACGCCCACCAGTTGCCGGACTCCTTGTCGGGTCAGATACTCCAATACCAGGCTGGTACCGATCACCATACCGGCGGCACTGCTGAGTCCGGAGAGGTAGCGCAACAGGGACCAGACGGGAATCGATTCGGTTAACGGCAGCAGGGCGTTGCAGAGGACGGCCAGGATCAGGCCAGCCCGGAACAGGCGCTCTTTAATCCGGTTGTCGCCCAGGCTGCTGGCCAACAGGGCGCCGCTGAGATAGCCGGCAAAATTCATCGCCGCCAACAGGCCGGCGGTGTCATCGCCCAGCCCAAGGTCCTCCTGCATGCGTGGCAGCGCCGGGGTATAGGTGAAGCGGGCAATGCCCATGGTAAGGATCAGGCTGCTGATCCCGCCCGCCAATACGGCAAGGTTATTGGGTGATCTGTTCAAGACCGTTCTCCTGGAAGGTTATCTGCCTGGAAGCATGAAGGGGCTTGTCTATCAATACAAACGATTTATAATGATCATATCATTCGTAATTAGTGATGTTTGAGGTCTGTTATGGAAGTCAGCAGTCTGCGTATCTTTCTCAGTGTTGCCGAAACCGGGGGTATCTCGGCCGCCGCCGAGAAACTGCATTATGTCCAGTCCAATGTGACGGCCCGGATCAAAAAACTGGAACAGGAACTGGGTGCCGCGCTGTTTGTACGCCAGAGCCGCGGCATGTCCCTGACCGCCGCCGGCCGGGTGCTAAAGGGTTACGCCGAGCGCATTTTGCGCCTGGAGCTACAAGCCTCGGATGCGGTGCGCGGCACCATCAAGGATGGCGGCTCGGTGCGCCTCGGGTCGATGGAGACCACTATGGCGATCCGTTTGCCGGCCATTCTCAAGGCGCTGCATAGCGATATGCCGGCGGCGGAAATCAGTGTCAGCACCGGGCGCACCGAGGGGTTGATCCGGGATGTGCTGGAGCTCCGGCTGGATTGCGCCTATGTCGGGGGGCCGGTGGAGCATCCCGAACTGGAGAGTGAGATTGCCTTCGAAGAAGAGCTGGTGTTGGTCACGGCGCGCCAGGCGGTGTCGCCCAATGTACTGTTGGTGTTTCGTACCGGCTGCGTCTATCGGGCACGGGCCGAGCAGTGGCTGAGGGAGGAGGGTCGGCTGCCCTACTCCATCATGGAGTACGGTACCCTGGAGGGGATTTTGGGCTGTGTCGATGCCGGTCTCGGCTGTACCTTGATGCCGCGGGCGGTGGTGGAGCGTTCAGCCTTCCAGGTCGACGTGGCGGTGACACCGATTCCTGAACATATCGCCCGGATCCAGACCCTGCTGGTCCGCCGCAAGGATACCCCCCTGAACGGCGCGATGCGGAAACTGATTGCCCTGACCGGGGAAAACCGCTGACAGTTTGTTGCTTGCCTGATAGTATCAAATGCGACTATGCTGTATCGCAGCATCAATAAAATACCCTTAATTCATGCGGTTATATTCTGCTCGGCTATGAGTGGGAGAGCGCTTGAGGAGACATAGAGTTATCCCCATGATCAACAATGAATGGCTGAAGCGTGACGATTACCGCTACTTCTATACCATCCCGACGCGCTGGAACGACAACGATCAGTTCGGGCATCTCAATAACGTTATTTACTATCGCCTCTATGAAGCGCTGATCGTGCAGTACCTGACCGAGGCCGGGCTGGATTGGATGCAGGATCCGGTCATTCCCTATGCGGCCGAGAGCTTATGCCGGTTCCGCCGGGCGGTCAGTTTCCCCGATATCCTCGATCTTGGACTGCGTGTCATCAAGGTGGGTCGTACCAGCGTGGCTTACGCCCTGGCCATGTTCCGTCAGGGCGAAGATGAGGCGGCGGCCACTGGGCACTGGGTACATGTCTATGTTGACCGCCAAAGCCAGCAACCGATGCCGGTGCCGGCGTTGATTCGCGAGGCGATGTTGCGGGATGTTTAACCGCCACGGCGTGTGGGGTGATTGAGCAGACCGGCGGCGATGTCCAGGTTTTGTTCAGCCTCGGCTATCCACTGCCGGACGCCGGCCTGATCCGGTTGGCCGGCATTTACCCCTTCGCTACGGCGTCGGTGCATCTCCAGCAGCGTCTTGCGTAGCTGGAAGATGGCTTCCCGCATCAACTCCTCCAATTCAATGAAAGACCCCGGATCGTCGCCGATCATCTGCAGTGTTGCTTCGGTCTGGTGTGGATCGAATCCGGCGCGGCGCAGGGTCTGTTGCAGTTTAATAATGGATGGCCCCAGCAAGCAGGGCTCAGCGCCGTTGAGCGGGGAAGCGGCGGCCTCAACCATCGATTCAGCGCTGGTCACCAGCTGAGAGATCAATTTGAATAGGGTGACAACATTTTCCTTGTGAATCTCGGTTGGAGCACTCTGGTCAGCGCTCTGCGACAGGTGCAGGGCATCCAGGAATACCGATACCGGCTGCGGGTCGAGGGCATCCAGGTTGGTCTTGATGATGGTGCTAAGCTGCCGGAGCGAGTATTTACGCAATGCACCGATGGCAAGTTCAGTGAAGGCGAGCAAGCGGCCGGCCCGACTGATGCGAATGGCCTGGCTACCCTGCGGATAGCCGCTGCCGTCAAGGCGTTCATGGTGTTCCCGGACGGTCCTTGCGACGTGGGGGCGATAGGCGGGAAATTGCTCCAGTATCATGGCGCCGACGATAGGATGGCTACGTACCTGCTGCCAGTGGTCGAGACTGAGGTTCTGTTCCAGCGGCAGATCTCCGATCCCCAGGTGCAACTCTCCCAGGTCGTGCAGCAGGCCGGCGGAGGCCAGCACCTCCAGCTCCTTTTCCGGCAGGCCGAGCTGTTCCCCGATAATCGTAATGGCCAGTAAGACCCGCAGGCTGTGTTCCAGCAGCTCCGGCCGGAGTTTCTGCGCCACCGTCAGTTTGTTCTGCAGCGGCGTCTCCAGATGAATGCGCAGACAACTTAGTCTGATAAACCCCTCACCGCGCATCATACGCAACAACCGACCCATTTCGGTTTCCCGGGCCATCATTTTGTTTCCCAGAGCGATCAGCGCCTGGTGATCGAGCGCGTCCTCGATGCGAGTGGTAAAATCGATCGGCTTGAGCAGCTTATGACTGAGCAGGCGCTGGATGACCTGGCGGTTTATTCGAGCACCTTTAGGCAGCAGTTTGAGACCATCGGCGGACTGAATTTGCTCGGTGCAGATGATCGACTGCACCTCGCCCAATTCAGCCACTTGCTGCAGATAGTTGGAGTCCGGGATGCGCATGCGTAAGGGGCTGTTTCAGGTTAACTATGCGTGGCCGACCAAGTGATGAAATCGGCTTGCGGCATCGGCCGGGCGATATGGTAGCCCTGCATGATGTCACAGCCCAGCTCAAGCAGTATCTGTTGCATCAAGGCCGTCTCGACCCCTTCGGCAACGATATCAAGCTGCAGTTTTCGCGCCATCTGGATAATCGTGCTGACAATATGTTTGTCCAGGTCGTCCTCCGGAATATTGAGGATAAAGGAGCGGTCGATCTTCAGCTCATCGGCCGGCAGTTGTTTGAAGTAAGAGAGTGAGGAGTAGCCGGTGCCAAAGTCGTCGATGGAAACCCGTATGCCATAACTCTGCAATCTTTTCAGGATGGTGGCACTGAGGGCGATGTCCTTCATCAATGACCCCTCGGTGATCTCCAGGGTCAGCAGTTCCGGTCTTGTATCCCAGATGCCGAGGGCGCCGGTTACCGATTTGATGAATCGCTCATCGGTCAAATCGAGTGCCGAGATGTTTACGGCGACGGAGAGTTCCGCATCCGCCCTGCCCCACTCGATACGCTCCCGCAGGGCGGTGTTGAGGCACCACCAGGTCAGCTTCGGCATAATGCCCATACGTTCGGCCACCGGTATGAAACGGTCGGGGGGGATCATGCCATGAACCGGGTGATGCCAGCGCATCAGCGCTTCAGCGCCAAGCAGTTCGCCACTGCGGGATGATATCTTGGGCTGGTAGTGTAGGCTGAGTTGGTCCTGGGCGATGGCCCGGTCCAGATCACCTTCAATATCCCAGTCGGTGACAATGGCGGCTAGATCGTCTTGGGTGTAGATTTGGTAAGGTGTCTGGGTGATCTTCGCCGCTAAAACGGCAATCTCGGCGTAACGGAACAGTTGCTCCGGGTCGGTACTGTGTTCCGGGGAGAGGGAGAGGCCGATCGAGAAGGGCAGTTTGCGCTCTTTGTCGCGGATCTCGATGGGGTTATCAAGTATGCCGGCCAGTTTATTTACCGCGAGCACGGCATGGCCACGATTCAGCAGGCCCGGGATCAGCACGGCAAACTCAAAGCGTCCGGTACGTAGAATCCTGTCGTCGGGTCGAAGTGCGCGGTGAATCTGCCCGAGCAGCTCGACGAGAATCTCTTCTGAAAGCCGGGCGCCGAAGATTCGGCCCATACGCCGTAATCCGTGTAGGCCAATGAGCATCAGTGCGCAATTTTTGTCGGACGTCGCCATCAGCGCCTCAAGATGGGCGAGTAACTGTGCAGGCGTTGAAATGAATTCGTTTAGCATAGTTTGGACTTAGAAGTAGTATTGGCTCTGGTCCAAATCATAGGCGCCCGGTGGCAACCCACGCGATATGGTGGGTAAGGTTGCCGATTCGCTCTCCAGGTCGACACGCAGGTCAATCTCGTAGAACTCGTCCAACAGCTTTTTGTCGGCATCCAGCAATACCATGATTTGTGGTCGCAGACGGAAATGTTCGTTTTGGCTGATTACCACGCCGACGGTGTCGTCACTCAGCTCCACCAGGCTGCCGACCGGGTAGATGCCCACTACCTGGATAAACTGCTCCACCAGCTCAGTCTGAAAATCGACCCCGCGCCATTGGTACAGCCCGTCTATCGCTTCATAGGCCGGAATCGGTTTGCAGAAGGGACGATGGGACGTGATGGCATCGTAGGCGTCCACGATACCGGCAATACGACCAAATAGTGGGATCTGGTCATCTGATAGACCCAGTGGATAACCGCTGCCGTTATGGCGCTCGTGGTGGGTGCGGATCATGTCCAGTACATCTTTGTTGACCCCTTTGGCCTGTTTGACCATTTCCAGGCCAAACAGTACATGCTGCTTCACTGTGTTGAACTCTTCGCTGCTGAGGCGACGCGTGTTGTTGAGCAGAGCTTTAGGGAGCTTGCACTTGCCGATATCGAACAGAAAACAGCCGGTTGCCAACGAGTTGAGCTTTTCTGTTGGCAGTCCCAGGTGGCGACCGAAAGCGACCGCCCACACCGAGCAACTGACAGCATGGTGATAGGTGTAGTTGTCCATGTTTTTCAGGTGGGTCAACCAGATGAAGGCGTCGGGATTGCGTATGATGCTTTGGACCATCGGCTCGATCGATTTCCGCAAAACGGGCAGATTCAGCTTGGCATTGTTTTCCGCATCCCTAAGCAGGGTCTGGTAGGTGTTCTCTACTGATCGGTAGTGGGTTTGGGCGGTCGACAGCTCCTCTTCTCGTGAGGTGGCTTTTTCATAGATGATACGTGGTCGTTGGGTCAGCTTGAGAATTTGTGCGGCGTCAGATTTCGGTTGGTCACCTTCGTCATTGAGCAGGATATGTTTGGGAATGGAGAGCGCTTCGCTCTTAATTACGTCGACATAGACATAATCGCAGTACTGCTTCAGGTGTCTTTGATCCCGTTCCGAAGCGATGCGAAACCCCTGGATAGGATAGGGCGTCTCCAGCCAAGGCCGGTCGAGACTGGAAACATACATGCCCGGCTGCAGGTCATTGACGCGAACTTTTAGGACGGTTATCGGCATCGGGCTATTTAAGCTTGCTGTTCTTAATTAACGGTTATCCGGAAGCGCCCAGCCTTTCCTTGTTTTCTACTTATGGGGTGTGCATGGTTTCCATCAGGCTAAGGGCACATTCCCCTTGCCAGTCGAATCCGCATCCTCCGGGATTTCCTTCTATGTCGGCCGTAACGGTCGGAACTTTATTCGCTCACACGGTTACGGATCTGCCACTTCAATGAGATTGCCTTGAAGGGGCCCTTATGTCCAGAGATCCGTACTGAGGTAGCGTTCGCCGGTGTCCGGCAGCATGGCCAACAACACCTTGTCTCGGAACGTCTCTTCGCGCGCCGCCTTGATCATTCCCACCACGGCAGCTCCGGAAGAGATGCCGGCGAAAATGCCCTCTTGCTGTGCCAGGAAGCGGGTGGTGTCATATGCCTCTTCGGTCGTGATCGAGTAAATACGATCGTAGATCTTGGTGTCCAGGGTTTCCGGGATAAAGCCGGGTGCGGTGCCCATGATTTTGTGCTTGCAGGCGATGCCTTGGGAGAGGATAGGCGAGTCGGCCGGCTCGGTGGCAATAATCTGGATAGCCGGGTTGTACCGGCGCATATATTTGCCGATCCCTGAGATGGTACCGCCGGTGCCGGTGGTGCAGACGATGGCGTCGAGCTGCGTGCCGAAGTCTTCCCATATTTCATCGGCGGTTCCCTGATGGGCATCCGGATTGTCTGGGTTGAAGTGCTGTCCCACGAAGAACCAGCCGTTTTCTGCAGCCAGTCTTTTGGCTTCTTCTATGGCGCCCTTAGTGCCTTTTTCAGCCGGAGTGAGTACCAGTATACCGCCGAAGGCGCGCAGGATGGTTTTGCGCTCTTCGCTCATATCCTCGGCCATTACAAATACGGATGGATATCCTTTTTGGGCTGCAATCATGGCCAGCCCGATACCGGTATTGCCTGAGGTGGGCTCGATAATGGTATCGCCGGGCTTTAGTGTGCCGCGCCGTTCCGCGCACTCGATCATGTTCAGTGCCGGGCGATCCTTGACCGAGCCTGCCGGATTGAAACTTTCCAGTTTGACCCAGAGTTCGGCCGCCAGGATGTCGCTGACTTTGTTTAGGCGGATGACGGGCGTATGACCAATAGTCTGCAGTATATTGTCGTATTTCATCAGGATAGCCGGCTGTTAACGAGCCCGGGATAATAGCCTATTTAGCGCTTTCCTGCCTCAGAGATCGACCGGCAGGTAGAAAAAGACAAAGCGTCCCTGCTGGAAATCGATGCGCAGGGTGGCATGGCGATAGAGGGCATAATCCACGTAGCCGGGGATGGCGCTCCGCTGGTGGCATTCACTGGCGTGTTGGGGGGACTCGAAATCACGGTCCCGGTCGTACCAGGAGAGCAGCATGTGCTCACCGAGTCGGCGTTGTGCCTCCTGGTTAGCCAGTTGCATCGCTTCCTGGTAGTCCTGCGGCGCTTTGTCCGGCTCAAGCGTGACCAGGGTGACACCGCTGTAGTCCGGCTCTGTGGGCAGATGGCAAATACTGTCGGAATGCGGATCGTCCATCGTTGTCTCCGTGTCGTAAAAAGGGGTGTTGCGGTTTTAGGGTTACCGGCAAACGGATGAATCGAAGTAGGATGTGCAAGTAATGATAGAGGCCAAGTTGTCACCCGGAAGGGCGAATTATAGGTAGGCTGAGGCATTGCACAGGGTATCCGGGGGTAATGACTGCTATATTTCCTGGCAGAAAAGTAAAAAATGAGACCTTCCGCACACAGGATTTGCCGCGGCCGGCCGCTATACCTAAAAGGATTATCAGGTTACTGCAGGAGAGAGACATGTCAATGAGTACCGGTGCACAGCCCCATGTGCTACACACTTCCGAACAGTTGGTACAGGATTCCCTTACCCTGATCTCCCTGCCGGCTGCCTATACCCGTCTGCAGGAGGTGATGGCTTCGGAAGACAGCAGCATGAAGGATGTGGCCGATGTGGTCTCGTTGGATCCGGCGCTGGCCGCTCGCCTGCTGCGCATCGCCAACAGCGCTTATTACGGATTGCCCTCGCAGGTGGAGACCATTACCCGGGCGGTGAATATTCTCGGTACCCAGCAGATACATGACCTGGCTTTGGCCACCAGTGTGGCCCAGGCATTCGAAGGATTACCCAATGAACTGATGGATATGAGTACCTTTTGGTACCGGAGCGTCATGTGCGGATTCCTCGCCCGTGAGTTGGCCAGGGCGTCTGGCATACGCGAGACCGAGAGCCTGTTTGTGCGCGGGCTATTGCTGGATATCGGTCACCTGATTCTGTACAGCCGTTTTCCGGATGAGTGCCGTCAGGCGCTGGCGGAGTCGGGAGATGATCTGCTGGGTTTTTACGCGATGGAGCGCCAACTGATCGGTTGTGATGCCAATGAGTTGGGTATGCAGTTGATGAAGGCCTGGAAACTGCCGCAAAGTTTCGTCGATTCCTTCGCCTATCTGCAGCGGCCTGAAAATGCCCAGTCCATCGCTAAACAGGTAGCCGTGCTGAATGTTGCCGCCTGGATCACCCATGGGTTGAATACAGATCTGTTGATGGAGCAGATATTCGATAAGATAGCGCAGCCCGCCTGGGATCTGACGGGGCTCAGTCAGCGCCAGGTGGTGCAGGTGACCGATACGGTTTCCGGAGAAATGATCGAGGCGATGTACCGGATCTTCGCTGTCGACGAGAGTGCGATCTGATATTCCCCGGGATAACCACTTCCGCTACTGATGGCCGATAGCCCGGTGCCAATCCGGGGCATCGACTGTCTCAGTCGAAACTCTGGGTGAGGATGACCAGCCGATCCAGACGATTTCTGGCCTCGCCGCTGGCGATGGCCTGTCCCGCCCGTTCGATCCCTTCGTGTAAAGTATCGGCTACGCCAGCGGTGTAAATGGCTGCGCCGGCGTTGAGTTGAACAATATCCCTGGCGGGTCCGGCCTGGTTGTCCAGCACGTCGCGAATAATGGTCAGGCTGGCGGTGGCGTCTGCCGCCTTCAACTGATCGATCGGGGTCCGTTTCAGGCCGAAGTCTTCCGGTTGGATGCTGAACCGCCTCACCTGCCCCTGTTTCAGCTCCGCCACCTCGGTCCGGTCGCCGATGCTGATTTCGTCCAGCCCATCCCGGGAGTGCACCACCATAACGTGGCGGCTGCCCAGTTTCTGTAGTACCTGGGCCATGGGATCCAACAGCTCTTCGCTGAACACGCCGAGCAACTGGTTGGGGACGCCGGCCGGATTGGTCAGGGGACCGAGCACATTGAAGATGGTGCGGGCGCCCATCTCCCGGCGCGGCCCGATGGAGTGCTTCATGGCGCTGTGATGCCCCGGGGCAAACATAAATCCGACGCCGACCTGGCGTACACACTGCTCCACTTGTTGCGGAGTGAGATCGAGGCGGATGCCGGCAACTTCCAGGGCGTCGGCGGCACCGGATTTGCTGGAGACGGAGCGGTTGCCGTGCTTGGCGACATTGCAGCCGGCTGCCGCGGCAACAAACATCGAGGCGGTGGAGATATTGAAGGTGCCGGACGCGTCGCCGCCGGTGCCGACAATGTCTACCGTATTCGGCAGGTCGCTGATGGCGACACCGCTGGCCAGTTCCCGCATTACGGCTGCTGCAGCCGCAATTTCGGTTACCGACTCCCCTTTCATGCGCAGTCCGATAAGAAAGCCGCCGATCTGCGCCGGGGTGGCGCCGCCGGTCATAATGGTGCGCATCACGCTGGTCATCTCCTCGGCGGAGAGATCTTTGTGCGCCAGTACCTGATTGATCGCCTGTGGCATCTCCATAGTGTTTCCCCTCGACTTTAAACTGTGCGTCCCGTTATCCGGGTAATTTTATTGATCTCTCGCAAAGACGCCAAGAACGCGAAGGAACAGTGCCTTATTTTTAGTTTGTCACGGCAGTTGCCCTTTAGCGTTGCCGCGCCCCCGTGGCGATGGTTAAACGCGGCATTCCGAGGGTGGCTGCTTTCCGTGATCTTTGCGTACTTTGCGTCTTTGCCAGAATAATTTCTGATTATTTACCGGTTAAAAAATTGCGCAGCAAATCGTGTCCGTGTTCGGACAGGATCGATTCCGGATGGTATTGCACACCCTGGACATTCAGTTCGCGATGCCGGATACCCATGATCTCATCCATTTCACCCGCTTCGTCCTGGGTCCAGGCGGTGATCTCCAGGCAGTCCGGCAGGTTGTTCCGGTCGATCACCAGTGAGTGATAGCGGGTGGCGGTGTAGGGATCGTTCAGCCCGTTGAAGATGCCGGCATTGGCGTGGTAGATCAAGGATGTCTTGCCATGCATCACTTCCCGGGCATGGATGATGCGGCCGCCAAAGGCTTGGCCGATCGACTGGTGCCCCAGACAGACACCGAGTATCGGTATCCGGCCGGCAAAATGCCGGATAGCGGCGACCGAGATGCCGGCTTCGTTTGGGGTGCAGGGGCCGGGTGAGATCACGATATGGGCCGGCTGCAGCGACTCGATCTCATCCAGGGTGACGCCATCGTTCCGGTAGACGCGCACGTCTGCGCCCAGCTCGCCGAAGTACTGCACCAGGTTGTAGGTGAAGGAGTCATAGTTATCGATCATCAGTAACATGGCTATGCCTCCCCACAGCTGTTGTTTTCCAGGCCGGCTTCCGCCAGGGTCACGGCACGGAAGACCGCGCGCCCCTTGTTCATGGTTTCGTCCCACTCCATTTGCGGCTGCGAATCGGCCACCACGCCGGCCCCGGCCTGGATGTGCAACTGCTTATCCTTGATCACGGCGGTGCGGATGGCGATGGCGGTATCCATGTTGCCGTTCCAGGAGAGGTAACCGACGGCGCCGGAGTAGATACCGCGCTTGACCGGTTCCAGTTCGTCGATAATCTCCATAGCGCGGATCTTGGGTGCGCCGCTGACGGTACCGGCGGGGAAGGTGGCGCGCAGTACATCGATGGCGTTCATCCCCTCTTTCAGTTCCCCCGTGACATTGGAGACGATATGCATGACGTGGGAGTAGCGCTCCACGATCATTTTATCCGTCAGCTTGACGCTACCGGTTTTTGCGACCCGGCCGGCGTCATTGCGCCCCAGATCGATCAGCATCAAGTGCTCGGCCAGCTCCTTGGGATCGGCCAGCAACTCTTGTTCCAGGGCCAGGTCTTCGGTGTCGGTTTTCCCCCGTGGGCGGGTGCCGGCGATTGGGCGTACCGTCACTTCGCCGTCCTCCAGTCGCGTGAGTATCTCCGGCGAGGAGCCGACGATGTGGAAATCACCCAGATTGTAGAAGTACATGTAGGGGCTGGGATTGAGTCCGCGCAACGCCCGGTAAAGGTCCAGCGGTTGTGCGTGGTAGGGGATCGAGAGGCGTTGCGAGATTACCGTCTGCATGCAGTCCCCGTCCAGGATGTACCGCTTGATCCGCTCTACCGCCTGCTTGAACCCCTGCTCGGTAAAGCCGGAGATGAAATCGGCTTCGTTAATCTGACGGCGTTGGCTGGACGGTTGGTCCGGTAGGCATTCGCGCATCTGTCCTACCACGGTTTTCAGTCGTTGCCGACCGGATTCGTAGGTGCCACCCGTGGTGGGGTCCACGTGTACGATCACATAGAGCCGGCCGCGCAAATTGTCGAACACCACCACTTCGTCCGATACCAGAAGCAGAATATCCGGGGTGCCGATGCTGTCCGGGTTGGGACAGTCAGCCAGTTTGGGTTCGATATAGCGGATGGTGTCATAGCCGAAGTAGCCCACCAGCCCACCGGTGAAGCGGGGCAGATCGGGATGACCGGCCACCCGGTAGCGCTGCTGGAAGGATTCGATAAAGGCCAGGGGATCCTCGACCACATGGGATTCCACTACAGCACCGTCGGCCTCGACGGTAACCTGATGCCCGTTCACGCGTAGCAGCGTGCGGCATGGCAGGCCGATGATCGAATAGCGGCCCCACTTCTCGCCACCCTGCACCGACTCCAGCAGATAAGAGTTGGGGGCATCGGCCAACTTGAGGTAGACGCTTAACGGGGTGTCCAGGTCGGCCAGCACTTCACACATCAGTGGGATGCGGTTATGGCCCTGGGCGGCCAACTGATTGAATTGTTCCGGAGTCATGTGCCTCTCCACACAAGCAAAACTAAAGATAGGGATATCGTGACGCGGGCATCACCAACGCCATCGTGTTCCTGTCTTGTCTATCTCGTGGTGGAGCATGCGGAAGGGCTTATTGCTGTTTAATTTGTGGGAGTAAGATAATCGATTCGAGGCAAACTATCCACCCTGGATTACCGTTTCGCGCTTGAGTAGAGCGATGAAAGGGATACCGGGTACGGTCGATAGTACCAGAGAGGGCTATTCACCGCCCGGTGAAGGCGGGCATTAAGTGTGTTACAGCAGGATTTTGAAACGGCGATGGAGGCGTTGAACCGGTTACGACGGCTCGGCTTTACCCTGACCATTGATGATTTTGGCGTCGGCTATTTCAGTCTCAATAACTTGAGCCGGTTTCCCATTGATGCGTTCAAGATCGATCGTAGTTTTATCGGCGGAGTTTGTGATGATCAGGATGCGGTCGCAATTGTCCAGGCGGTGGTCGGCCTGAGTCACAGCCTGTAACTCAGGGTCGTGGCCGAGGGGTGTGAAACAGCGGGGCAGTTCGATTACCTAAAACGAATCGGCTGTGACCAGGTGCAAGGGTATCTGATCAGTCGACCGCTGCCGGCGGAAGATGTCACGTCGTTTTTTCAAGCCGATTATCTATTCAAACAGTCCCTCGAGTTGCTCTAGCGACTCGATCACCGCATCCGGCTCGGAAGCGCGAATGTCCACCCCATGATTGTATCCATAGGGGACGCAGACAATATCAAACCCGGCGGCCCGGGCCGCTTGTACATCGTTCGATGAGTCACCGACCATCAGGGATGCGGCCGGGCTGATCCCCAGCTGTTCGGCGCTATGCAGTAACGGCAGGGGATCCGGTTTTTTTCTCGGTAGGGTGTCGCCACTGGTGATCAGACTGAAGCAGTCGTGGATTCCCAGCGCCTTTAACAGGGGGCGGGTGAACTGATCGGCCTTGTTGGTTACGCAGGCCAGGGTGTAGCTGCCCTGAATCAGGTGCTCAAGCGCCACTTTTACACCGGCATAGAGCGTCGAACGCTGGCCGTTGTATTGACGATAGAGCGCCATGAAGATGGGGAGTGCCTGCTGATAGTCGCTCTCTTCCGGCTCGCCGTGTAGTTGACCGATCAGGGCGCGCTGTACCAAGCGTTCCACGCCGTTGCCGACCCACTCCCGGACCCGGGATTCGCCCCAGGCCGGACGGCCCAGTTGTTGCATCATGCCGTCGACACAAAAAGCCAAGTCAGGCACGCTGTCCACCAGCGTGCCGTCCAGGTCGAACAGTATCAGTTGCGGCTTTTTCAGTAATCCGGCACTCATGCCTTGGCCAGCTCTTCACGCATTTGGCCGATAATAGAATCATACCGGTGTGGATCGGAGGCACTGGCCTTGCCAAAGATGCCGGAACCGGCAACAAAGGTATCGGCCCCGGCGGCGGCGATCTCACGGATGTTGTCGGCTTTGACGCCGCCATCGATCTCCAGTCGGATATCCCGTCCGGAGGCGTCGATCAGTTGGCGGCAGGCCCGCAGCTTGTCCAGTGCGGCGGGAATAAAGCTCTGTCCGCCAAAGCCGGGGTTGACCGACATGATCAAAATCATGTCAACCTTGTCCAGCACGTAATCCAGGTGGCTAAGTGGGGTGGCCGGATTGAATACCAGCCCGGCTTTGCAGCCGTGGTCGTGGATCAACTGCAGTGAGCGGTCCACGTGTTCGCTCGCTTCCGGATGGAACGTGATATAGGTGGCGCCGGCGGCGGCGAAATCGGGAATGATGCGATCCACCGGTCTCACCATCATGTGGACGTCGATATCCGCAGTGACGCCATGCTTACGTAAGGCTTCACACACCAGCGGGCCGATGGTCAGGTTGGGGACATAGTGGTTATCCATCACATCAAAATGCACAATGTCCGCACCGGCTGCCAACACATTGTCAACTTCCTCGCCCAATCTGGCAAAGTCGGCAGAGAGGATGGATGGTGCTATTTTGTAATCGGTCATGGAACTTCTCCCGTCTGGCCTGGCCGGCCTGTCTTATTGTGAATGGGGGCACTCTACCGCATGCGTCGGTACATTTCACCTGCAAATTTCGTAAGATATTGATTGAGAAGAGTTATTTATGGTTTCTATAAATAAAGCTTAAGCATAATCACCACATTGGTAAGCGACAGGGATCGTCTAAGACCGGGTTATTGGAAAGCGTTGTCGGAGGATATATGGGGATCAGATGGATGTTACTTGCCGTATTGCTGTTTGCGACTCCACTGTGGGCGTCGGATCTGGCTCGGGAGGGGCGCATTGCCAACGAGATTCAAGATATGTTGTTGGTGGGAGAGCCGGTGACGCTGCAGGCGCAAGGCGCCCCCTTTTTTGGTATTTATGCCACAGAGGCGACCGCTTACAGCCAGGGGGCGGTCATTATTCTGCATGGGCGCGGGGCGCATCCTGACTGGGTGGACGTGGTTAATCCGTTACGCTCCCGGCTACCCGAGTATGGTTGGAAGACGCTTTCCATCCAATTGCCGATAGCGGCTTCCGATGCGTCGGACTGGGTCTATCGAGCCTTGATACCGGAAGCCTTCCCCCGTATCACAGCCGCGGTCGAGTTTCTCAAGCAGCAAGGCGTCGCCAACATTGTTCTGATTGGGCACAGCCTGGGTGCCCGTATGGGGGTTGAGTATTTGGCTCAGACCGCCCCGGATGAGCTCCGGGCCTTTGTGGCAATCGGCTTACCGGCGGAGGTGGCAGAGGCGGATACCGGCACCTTGGGCGCATTGAAAAAACTGACCCTGCCGGTACTCGATATCTATGGTAGTCGCGATATCGATTCGGTGCTTGACACGGTACCTGCCCGTGCCGCATCTGCCAGGCAGGCCGGTAATACCGCCTACCGACAGCACCAGGTTGCCGGCGCCGATCATTTTTTCAATGGCTTGAGCGACACCTTGATTGCTGAAGTACGTGCCTGGCTGGGACGGGTGGCGCCCGGTGAAACCGTCAACCGCTGATTATATTGACGTTAACGCAAACGTTAACTAAGGTTTGGCCAGGAGTGACTGGAGAAAACCCGATGAGACAGAGCCGCCACAGTGATTCGCTGATTTTTGAACCGCGCAATCCCGATTATGCCCAGCGGGTGCGGGAGGCGTTCGCCGGCCAGGCGATGCTGGCGTCGCTCGGTGTGGAGTTGGCGCGAATCGAGCCGGGCTTCTGTGAATTGCAACTCCCCTACCGACCGGATATCAGTCAGAACCACGGCTATTTCCATGGCGGGGCGATCGCCACGCTGGCGGATGTGTCGGGGGGATTTGCCGGTTGGAGTTTGTTGCCGGAGGGGATGTGGATCGTTACCGTGGAGTATAAAACCAATATCGTTGCGCCGGGTCGGGGTGAGCGCCTGATTGGTCGTGGCCGCGTTGTCAGGGCGGGACGTTCTTTGACCACCACGGAAATCGAGATCATTGCCGTCAATCAGGGGCGGGAGACGCTCTGTGCCACGGCACTGCAAACCTTGATGGCGGTAGAGGCCAAACCTGAGGTTATCGGATAGCGAATGCAGGATGGGTATCCGGGGAAGGGGTTGGAGGCCGGGAATAATCTGTCTATCCGCTACCTCAATCCCTATTGGATTTTACGATTAGTACTTTTATTTCCAGTCGGCTGCCGCGGATTGCGTTCTGTTCAAGACACGCCGGACCCTTAAAGTCCATGGAGATTGAAAGGGTAACCCTGGAAATAGGGCCCCTTGTTTGCTTCGCTACTCCTTATATGTGTCATCTTGTAATTGATGCGCAGCAGCATTTTTCTCGATGCCGAAATTCACAAATAGGCTTGCAGATCGCACTCTGTAGGGCTAGAGTTTGTTCGACTTAGCATGTTGTGCATCAGTACTTTAGCATTTTTGGATAAACGTCTGATCTCAATGTGATCTGTTGGTACGAAATCGTCGTTGCTGAGGAGGATCAGCGCGCGATGGGCAGAACCGCTGCACGTGCCGGAATACATCAAACCGATGTCAACAATATCTCTCACAAGGGGAAAACTGTACCATGAAGAAAATTCATGTAATCGCCTCGGCAGTCGCTCTGACTGCAGCCATGTCAACCAACGCCTTTGCCGGTGCCACCCTCGATGAAGTTAAAAAGAAAGGGTTTGTGCAATGTGGTGTCAGTACCGGTCTGCCCGGTTTCTCTACGGCCGATGAAAAAGGTAACTGGTCGGGTCTGGACGTGGATGTTTGTCGTGCCGTGGCGGCAGCCGTGTTCGGCGATGCAAGTAAGGTCAAATTTACACCACTGACCGCCAAGGAACGTTTTACCGCGCTGCAATCCGGCGAGATCGACATGCTCTCTCGTAATACCACCTGGACTCTGACTCGTGATTCGTCTTTGGGCCTCAATTTTGCGGGCGTCAACTACTATGACGGTCAAGGCTTTATGGTGACCAAGAAACTGGGAGTGAAGAGTGCACTGGAGCTGAATGGTGCCTCTTTCTGTATTCAGGCGGGTACCACGACAGAACTCAATCTGGCTGATTACTTCCGCGCCAACGATATGTCCTACACCCCGGTAACCTTCGACTCTTCTGACGAAACCGTCAAGGCGTTTGATGCCGGCCGTTGTGACGCACTGACGTCCGACCAGTCGCAACTGTACGCATTGCGCATCAAACTGGGTAATCCGGATGGTGCGCTGGTGCTGCCCGAAGTGATTTCCAAAGAGCCGCTGGGGCCGGTTACCGCACAGGGTGACGACGAGTGGTACAAGATTGTCCGCTGGTCCTTGTTTGCCATGCTGAATGCCGAGGAATTGGGGATCAATTCAGGCAATGTGGATGAAAATATGTCCAGTGCCAACCCCAATGTTCGCCGTCTGTTAGGTAAGGAAGGTATCAAGGGAAGTGGTCTTGGTCTCTCTGACAACTGGGCGGCCGACATTATTAAACAGGTCGGTAACTACGCTGAGGCGTTTGAACGCAATGTCGGTATGGGCAGTCCGTTGAAGATCGCCCGTGGTCAGAATGCGCTCTGGAACAAAGGTGGCCTGCAGTACGCACCGCCTATCCGCTAAGTAACGTGCCCGAGCACGCTTAGGGAGCCACAGGGTGGGTCAATACTGCCCTGTGGCTTACTTGCTTTAACTGCCCTGAAGGTATTTTTATGGCGGATGAACAACGGACAGTGCTGGAACCCGCAAAACCGGCACTCTGGAGACGACCGGCTGTCCGGTCGCTTTTTTTCCAGATCCTGCTGGTAACCGGCATCGGACTATTTGGCTACACCATTTTTCAAAATACGCTCCACAACATGGAGCAACGTGGCATCAGTACCGGTTTTGGCTTTCTCAATAACGAGGCCGGTTTCGGTATTTTGATGACCCTGATCCCCTTCGATGAGACGTACACCTACGGGCGCACCTTCCTGGTGGGTTTGCTTAACACCTTGTTGGTCGCGTCATTGGGTATCTTTTTTGCCACCATTATCGGTTTCATCATGGGTGTGGCGAGACTATCCAAGAATTGGATTATCTCAAAACTGGCAACAGTCTATATTGAGACGTTCCGCAATATCCCCCTGCTGCTGCAGATCATGTTTTGGTATTTTGCCGTGCTTAGGCCGCTTCCCGGTCCCCGTCAAAGCATGATTTTCAACGATACGCTGTTTCTCAATAATCGCGGACTTTACATGCCAAGCCCCATTTTTGAGCAGGGTTTCTGGCTGGTAGTCGTGGCCCTAGGGGTGGCGATCATGGCCAGTATCCTGGTGGTTCGCTGGGCACATAAGCGACAGGAAGAGACCGGTGAACAGTTTCATACAGTTTATGCGTCTATCGGGTTGATTGTCGGCTTGCCGCTGTTGACGTTTATGATGCTGGGTATGCCTTTGAGTTGGGATTTTCCCGTACTGCAGCGTTTCAATATGGGCGGCGGTATGGTGATTATTCCCGAGCTGGCGGCGCTATTGGTTGCGTTGAGTATCTATACCGGAACATTCATTGCGGAAGCGGTCCGCTCCGGAATTCTGGCCGTCAGCCATGGTCAGACGGAAGCCGCTCATGCGCTGGGACTGCGTCCCGGTCCCACCTTGCGCCTGGTGATCATCCCTCAGGCACTGCGAGTGATTATTCCCCAGTTAACCAGTCAATACCTGAACCTGACCAAGAACTCCTCGCTGGCGACAGCGATTGGGTATCCCGACCTGGTGGCGGTGTTTGCAGGAACTACCTTGAACCAGACCGGACAGGCTGTAGAGGTGATCGCCATGACCATGGGCGTCTATCTCACGGTCAGCCTGACGATCTCGCTGTTCATGAACTGGTATAACAAACGTATTCAACTGGTGGAGAGGTAAACCATGACAGTTCATACCCCCCATCCCGATCTGCCACCGCCCACTTTGAGTGTCGGCGTGCTCGGTTGGTTGAGGAGCAATCTGTTTTCTTCGCCAATACATTCGGTGCTGAGTCTGTTTGCGATCTATCTGATTTACCTCACGGTCCCACCGGTCATCAGCTGGGTGTTTCTCGATTCCACCTGGGTCGGCGAGACCCGTGAAGCCTGTACTGGCGATGCGGGCGCCTGTTGGGTGTTTGTCAAGGTGCGCATGAATCAGTTTATGTATGGCTTTTTTCCAGAGTCGGAGTACTGGCGAATCAATCTGGCCTTTGGTCTATTGATCGTGATGGCGATCCCCTTGTTTATCAAAAAGTTTCAGCATAAGGGCAAGCTGGCCGGCTTCATTTTGGTGTTCTACCCCATCATTACTTTCCAACTCTTCTCCGGCGGTCATTTCGGCCTGACCCATGTAGAGACGAGTAGATGGGGCGGATTGAGCTTAACCCTGATTTTGGCCGGAGTCGGCATTGTTGCCTCGTTGCCATTGGGTATTGTGCTGGCGTTGGGAAGGCGTTCAAAGATGCCCATCGTCAGGTCGGTCTGTGTGGTGTTTATCGAGTTTTGGCGCGGCGTGCCGTTGATCACCGTGCTGTTCATGTCCTCGGTAATGCTGCCGCTGTTTTTGCCGGAAGGGACCAACTTCGACAAATTGCTTCGGGCCATGATCGGTATTGCCCTGTTTCAGTCGGCCTATATGGCCGAAGTTATCCGTGGTGGTTTGGCGGCGATACCGAAGGGGCAGTATGAAGCGGGTGAGGCGCTGGGACTCAGTTACTGGAAAAGTATGGGACTGATCATTCTGCCCCAGGCGTTGAAGCTGGTGATTCCCGGCATCGTCAACACCTTTATCGCCCTGTTCAAGGACACCACGCTGGTGCTGATTATCGGGCTGTTCGATTTGCTGGCCATTATCCAGCAAGCCTTTGCCGATCCGGATTGGCTGGGGTTCTCGATTGAAGGTTATGTATTTGCCGCCAGCATTTTCTGGATCTTCTGCTTCAGTATGTCCCGTTACAGTATGGCCCTGGAAAAGAAACTTCACACCGGCCATGCCCGGTAACACTAACGAATACGCAAGAGAGTTGGAGACACACTATGTCTGAAACCGACAACGCAACCGGCAAGCCGCAGGTATCCGATGACCTGACCATTGAGCTGCGGGGTGTACACAAGTGGTATGGTCAGTTCCACGTCCTCAAGGACATTAACCTGGAGGTGACTCGTGGTGAGCGCATTGTAATCTGTGGGCCTTCAGGGTCCGGAAAGTCGACCATGATCCGTTGTATCAATCGTCTGGAGGAGCACCAGCAGGGACAGATTATTGTCGACGGTACCGAGTTGACCGATGACGTCAAACATATCGATCAAGTGCGCAAAGAGGTGGGGATGGTGTTCCAGCACTTTAATCTATTCCCACATCTGACTGTGTTGGAGAACTGCTGTTTGGCACCGATCTGGGTGCGCAAGATGCCACGTAAGGAGGCAGAGGCGGTCGCCATGAGGTACCTGGAGAAGGTGAAGATTCCGGAGCAGGCAAAGAAGTATCCGGGACAGCTCTCCGGTGGGCAGCAGCAGCGTGTGGCGATTGCCCGCAGTCTCTGCATGAATCCGCATATCATGCTTTTCGATGAGCCGACCTCCGCGCTGGATCCGGAGATGATCAAGGAAGTGTTGGATACCATGATCGAACTGGCGGAAAGCGGCATGACCATGCTCTGTGTGACCCATGAGATGGGCTTTGCCAAAACCGTGGCCAATCGGGTGATCTTCATGGATGCCGGTGAAATCATCGAGCAGAACGAGCCCCACGAATTTTTCAACAATCCTCAGTCTGACCGGACCCAACTGTTCCTCAGTCAGATTTTGCAACACTAAGGTAATCTATACAGACTGGACAGCTTGTCCGCATAAAAAAGCCCGGCCAATGGCCGGGCTTTTTTTCTATACATACTTAATGCAGGGGCTCTCTATTCGAAAGGTTTGGGTTGAGGTGTCTTGTCTGTTGAAGGGGGCAGGATCGGCATCTGGAATGAAGGCTGATCGCCGGTCAATGTCTTCAGGAAAGCCACAACCTTGGCGTTCTCATCCGGGGTGAATTGCTTCCCCAATTGCAGCCGCCCCATCAGGTTTACCGCTTCAGTAAGGGTCTCGGCCCCGCCATCATGGAAGTAGGGGTAGGTCATCTCGACATTTCGCAAGGTCGGTACCTTGAACTTGAAGCGGTCCGCGTCCTTGCCGGTTACACCGCTGAGCCCCTGGGCCGTGCTGTTTGCTTTATACGGTTCCACCACACCCATTTTCTGGAAAGAGGAGCCACCCACCGCGGGGCCGTTATGGCAAGCGGTACAGCCGCTTCCTTTGAATAGGTTATAGCCTGCTATTTCCTTGCTGGTCAGCGCCTCCTTGTTACCCAGTAGCCACTGATCAAAGCGGGAATTGGGGGTAACCAGGGTTTTCTCAAATTCTGCAATGGCCTGTGTCACCTCGTCGATGGTGATCTTGTCGGTTCCAAAGACTTGCCTGAATTGGACAACGTACTGTGGTATCGACTCCAGCACATCGATGGCAAGCGTATGCGTCGATGCCATTTCACCCGGATTGGCAATCGGTCCGCCGGCTTGCGCCTTGAGATCGGCAGCTCGCCCGTCCCAGAACTGGGCGACATTCATGCTGGAGTTGAGCACGGTCGGGGCATTGATCGGGCCCTGCTGCCAGTTATGGCCGATCGATGTTTTTAGGTTATCGGTGCCGCCCATGCTCAGGTTGTGGCAGGAGTTGCAAGAGATGAAGCCGGATTTGGAGAGGCGGGGGTCAAAGTAGAGTTTTTTGCCAAGCTCAACCTGAGCCAAATTGATCTCTTTGACTGGCGTGATGGGAGAGATGGGCTCGTTGGCCCACGAGGTTGGTATGCCTGCCGCTGTAAAAACAGTGCAGGCAAACATTAGGTGAGTATTAATTCTCATTTTAAAACCTCTTTTTAAGTTTATAGTTAATCGCTTTTTTAGAACCGGACTAATAATAAACTTAGTATAAGCAAGGTTTAATTGCGCCAGGTCAATATTTCCCCGGTTTTCGCGGGCATCGGTAGCCCGTCTGGCTCTTCGCAAAATGAATTTGGATTGGATCGGTGGTTTTTATCGGATTGGCGAGGGGCGGGTTAATCCTCCAGTTCCGCCAGTAACCGGTCGATCAGGGTCAGCGCCTGCTGGCCGTAACCGCCACCGAACAGGTTGAGGTGATTGAGAATATGGTAGAGGTTGTACAGCTGTTTGCGCGTCTTATAGCCTGCGTCCAGCGGCCACGCTTCGTTATAGGCGTCGTAAAAACCGTTGGGGAAACCGCCGAATAGTTCGGTCATGGCGAGATCGGTTTCCCGGTCGCCGAAATAGACGGCGGGATCGTAGATAACCGGATGTCCCTGGTCGTCATAGGCAAAGTTACCTGACCAAAGATCACCATGTAGCAGTGAGGGCGCGGGCTGATGGTTCAGGAGATCGGGTAGTCGCGCCAGTAATCGATCCCCGCGTGTTTGCAGCGGCCCGCGGTGTCCATGCGCTGCCGCGAGCTGCAGTTGAAAACCGAGGCGCTGGTCATGCCAAAAATCCACCCAGCTCCCGTTCCAGTCGTTGGGTTGTGGTGTGGCACCGAGGGTATTGGGCCGCCTCCAGCCATGGCGGTCATGGGTGGTGCGATGGAGCGCGGCCAACTGCCGCCCGGCCCGCTGCGGGTCTCCGTGGTGTGTCAATGGGATGAATTCCAGGACCAGATAGGCGCTCGATTTAAACTGTCCATAGCAGACCACTTGCGGGATGCGCAGGGCATGGGCGGCATTCAGCGCCTGAAGCCCGTCTACTTCGTTATCGAACATGGCGAAGCTGTCTGCCTGATTCAGTTTGACGAAATAGGCTTGCTCCCCAATGGTAAGTTTTAGAGCCTGGTTGATGCAGCCGCCACCGAGGGGCGAGGTGGCATATTGAGTTGTGGCGCGGCCGGTGATCTGTTTGACGATATGCGCCAGACTGGCGTCCCCCGCCTTCATTCCGTCGTGAGGGTTAAATCATCCCTCCCCAGGCGCCGATGCAGCGGGCTGGTGCGGGGGAAATGGGCGCGCAGAAACTCCATTTGATCAGCCAGAACGTTATGGCCCTGGAGATAGATGTATTCGGCGTGGGTGGGGATGAAGGGGATGGCCAGCAGCTGCATGCCAGCATCTTCCGGAGTGCGGCCGGCCTTGTGGTTATTGCAGCGGATGCAGGCGGTAACCACGTTGTTCCAGTGGTCGGGCCCGCCCAGGCTCAAGGGGCGGATATGGTCCCTGGAAAGCTGTTTTTTTGGGAAGCGCTGACCACAATAGAGGCAGATATGTCCATCGCGCTGAAACAGGGTGTGATTATTCAGTGGCGGGATGTAGCCGGTGCGCATCTTTTCCAATGCCCGGCTGTTGCCCTCTGTTGCAATGATGGAATTGACGTCTACATGGCTTTGTATATGGGTTATGGCATTGATGCCGCCATGAATCCGATACAGTACCCGACCGCAGGTATAGGCGATCTGATCGAGGAAGTGCAGGCGCACGGCGTCACGGTAGTCGACCCACTCAAGGGGCATGCCGGCCAGATCGGTACGAAGTATAAGTTGTTGAAGCCCTGCCATTTCAAAAGCCCTGATAATTGAACATTTAGTTAGCATAGTTTGGTAGGGCTTGCAAATAGGCCGCGGTTCTCTCTTACTTTTTGTGTCCGTTGCGGATTATGGCCGCGAGGGGTTCTATCCTGTCCGAATCGGGGTTGCTGCGAATGTCTGTTCGTGTTGCTTGGCGGGGTGGAAAAAGTGGCTTGTTGGGCAAAAAAACGGTTGACAATAGGAAAATGAACGTTCAATAGGCGGGGTGTTATGCACAGTTGCGGTGCAGCAAAGGCGGATTGCGGTAAAAAGCGGCGGTTTTCTTCATTAGTAAATGCTTAATCTAATTAACATATTGATTATTATGAAATTGTTAAAGCTGGTAATTTTTTTGTCAGATTAACAAAAATGTAATGATTTACTGGCTTGGCAGCCAATTCCAACGGTTTTTTAACAGAGTTATCCACAGCTTCTGTGGATAAAGCCAATTGTCTGTTGTGGAATAGGCAGTTAGCGCATGATGCCACAAAAAATGCCTGTCTGGCCGGCGGTGTAAGGAGGTCAATCGAGCACTGAAATGCCTGCCGCATTAGTGTTAATTCAGCTGGAGTCAGGTAGCATTCCGCCATGCCTGAACAACAGATCCTACGCGTGGCTGTGCCTGCCCCGCTTTATCACTGTTTTGACTACCTGCCCCCTGCCGATGCTGACATCGAACGTCTGGTTCCGGGGGTACGGCTGCGCGTGCCGTTTGGCCGCGGGGAGCGCTGTGCGGTATTGCTGGAGGTGGTCACCACCGCTGAAATGGATGGCCGTCGCTTGAAGCGTGCGTTGGCTGTGCTGGATGCCACTCCCCTGTTTACCCCGTCCGATCTCTCCTTGTTGAATTGGGCGGCCGGTTATTATCAGCATCCTATTGGTGAAGTGGTCGCCAATGCCTTGCCGGTGCGCTTACGTAAGGGAGAGGCGCCGGTCTCGGTGTTACAGAAGACCTGGTCCCTGACGCCATGTGGCAGACTGCAGGATCCGTCCGCGCTCAGGCGCGCGCCGAAGCAAGCCGAATTGCTGGCGTTATTACAGGCATCCCCCGGGCAGCGTCTCACCCAGGAGCAGTTGCAGCAGTGTGGGACATACCGTCAAACCTTGCAGGTGTTGCAGCAGAAAGGCTGGATCGAGTCGGGAGAAGGTATGCCGGAGGCCGCTCCCCGGCCGTCGCCGTCTGCGTCACCCCCTCTCAATACGGATCAACAGCACGCCGTTAACGCTGTTGAGCTGGGGCAGTTTGGAACCTATCTGCTGGACGGGGTGACCGGCAGTGGCAAGACCGAGGTCTACCTGGCGCTGGTTGAACGAGTGCTGGCAAGTGGGCGGCAGGCGCTGGTACTGGTACCCGAGATCGGTTTGACGCCACAGTTGATACGTCGCTTTGAACGTCGTTTGGGAATGGGTTTGGCAATCCTTCACTCCGGTCTGGCCGAAGGTGAGCGTGAACGTGCCTGGCATCTCGCCCGCTTGGGCCAGGCATCGGTGGTACTGGGTACCCGCTCCGCTTTGCTGACGCCGATGCCAAGGCTGGGCCTGATCGTCGTGGATGAGGAACACGATCTCTCGTTTAAACAGCAAGATGGATTTCGCTATTCGGCTCGTGACCTGGCGGTGATCCGGGCTCAGCGTAGCGACTGTCCGGCGATGCTCGGTTCCGCTACTCCTTCGCTGGAGACGCTACAGAATGCCCGCAGTGGTCGCTATCAGCATCTGCATCTGACGCGACGGGCCGGTGATGCCCAGCCGGCTCGCATGGATCTCCTGGATATTCGCTCGGTACGTCTGGAGGCAGGGTTGTCGCCGCTGTTGATCCAGATGCTCAGGCAGACGCTGGACGCCGGGAATCAGGCGCTGCTGTTTATCAACCGGCGCGGTTATGCGCCGATTATGACTTGCCACGCCTGTGGTTGGGTGGCGCAGTGTCGTCGTTGTGATGCGCGCCTGACGCTGCATGCGGCCAGCCGACTACTGTGGTGTCATCACTGCGGTTCGCAGCGGCGCCAGGATGACAAGTGTCCCGAGTGTGGCGATACGGATCTGCGAACCCTCGGACAGGGTACTGAACGGGTTGAAGAGGTGTTGGCCAATTGGTTTCCCGATGTGGGGATTGCTCGTATCGACCGCGACACCACGCGCCGCAAAGGCAGTCTCGATCAGCTATTGAACGGCATCAGGAACGGTAAGTACTCGCTCCTGCTGGGTACCCAGATGCTGGCGAAGGGTCACCACTTTCCGAACGTCACCCTGGTGGGTATTCTCGATGTCGATCAGGGATTGTTCGGCGCCGACTTTCGGGCCGCTGAGCGGATGGCGCAGTTGATTGTGCAGGTGGCTGGCCGGGCGGGGCGGGCGGAGAAGCCCGGTCGGGTATTGATCCAGACCCGGCACCCGGATCATCCCATGATGCAGCGACTGGTGCGGCAGGGCTACGCGGCCTTTGCCAGCGATATGTTGGAAGAGCGTGAAGCGGCCGCTTTCCCCCCTTTCAGTTATCAAGCCCTGCTGCGGGCGGAAGCCCCGCAAGAATCGGCGCCGCGAGAGTTTCTGGAGCAGGCCTATGCGTTGGCGGAGACGCTCTCGACGGGGCAAGTGGAACTGTGGGGACCGGTGCCTGCGCCGATGGAGCGACGGGCGGGGCGCTTCCGTGCCCACCTGCTGTTGCAGGCCGATCAGCGTGGCGAGCTGCAGCGGCTGCTCGCCCGTTGGGTGAGCCAATTGGCGACGCTGAAATCGGCCCGACGGGTACGTTGGTCGATCGATGTGGATCCGCAAGAGATGTTTTGAGTCCAACCCTCCCGGTTTCGCCTTAATTAAACCCGCCGCGGTACCCTGGCAGTTACCCTGTAACCGGCTTTGTTGTATCCTTACCCGTTTCCGTTTTTCCGTTGAGTAGAAGATGAAGAACCTGATACAGCAGTTGGTTTCCCAGGCCCTGGACGCAGTCGCTGCCGAGGGCGGAATGGGTGATGCGCCGATTCCCCAGCCGATTATCGAGCGCGCCCGTGATCAACGTCATGGGGATTTCGCTTGCAATGTGGCGCTGGTGTTGGCCAAGGCGGCACGCTGTAAACCGCGCGACTTGGCTGACCGGCTGATTGCGGCGCTGCCCGCCTCACCGGCAATTGCCAAGGTGGAGATCGCCGGCCCCGGATTTATCAACTTCACGCTGGCGGAAGATGCGTATCGCGCGGTGGTCAATGAGGTGCTGAGCCGCGGCCAGGAATATGGCCGCAGTACGCTGGGCCAGGGCAAGCGCATCCAGGTGGAGTTTGTCTCCGCCAATCCTACCGGGCCGTTGCATGTTGGGCATGGCCGTGGCGCCGCTTACGGTGCCGTGGTGGCGGACCTGTTGCAAGCGGTGGGCTACGACGTGCACCGGGAATACTATGTCAATGATGCCGGCCGGCAGATGGATATCCTGGCTACCAGCGTCTGGCTGCGTTACCTGGAACTGTGTGATGAAACCATCCCCTTTCCCGCCAACGGCTACCGGGGTGACTATGTATGGGATATCGCCGCCACCTTGCATCGGGAGCACGGCGACGGCTACCGTTGTGCCGCCGATACGGTGTTTGAGGGTGTGGCGGCCGATGAACCGGCCGGTGGCGACAAGGAGAAGCATATCGACGGCCTGATCGAACAGGCCAAAAAACTGTTGGGTGACAACCGCTACCGCTATGTCTTTGAGCTCGCCCTCAATACCATCCTGGATGATATACGGGATGATCTTGGTCAGTTCGGTGTCACCTACCAGGAATGGTACTCGGAGCGTAGCCTGACCGAGTCAGGTGCCGTCAACAAGACGTTGCAACGGTTGCGCGACTCCGGTCACGTCTACGAAAAGGGCGGTGCGCTCTGGTTCAAATCCACCGACTTCGGTGATGAGAAGGACCGGGTCGTCGTGCGGGACAACGGTCAGACCACCTACTTCGCGTCCGATATCGCCTATCACATGGATAAGCTGGAGCGCGGTTTTGAACGGGTGATCGATGTCTGGGGTGCCGATCATCACGGCTATGTGCCGCGGGTCAAGGCCGCGATGCAGGCGGTGGGCGACGACCCGACGCGGCTGGATGTCCTGCTCGTGCAGTTTGCCATTCTCTATCGCGGTGGAGAACGGGTGCAGATGTCGACCCGCTCCGGCTCCTTCGTGACCCTGCGCGAGTTGCGCAAAGAGGTCGGTTCGGACGCGGCGCGTTTTTTCTATGTGATGCGCAAGTGCGAACAGCATATGGATTTTGACCTGGATTTGGCCAAGTCCCAATCCAGCGATAATCCGGTCTATTACGTGCAGTACGCCCATGCCCGGGTCTGCAGCGTGTTGCGGCAAGCCGCGGAAAAAGGTATCCCGGTGGAGATTACCCCGGGTGAACAGAACCTGGAGCGGCTGACCGAGGCCCATGAGCAGGCGCTATTAAAGACCCTGGCCCGTTATCCGGAAGTGGTTGAAAGCTCAGCACTGAACGAGGAGCCGCACCAGCTGACCCACTATGTGCGGGACTTGGCCAACGATTTCCACACTTACTACAACGCCCACCAGTTCCTGGTGGAGGATGAGGCATTGCGTGATGCACGGATCAAATTGATCCTGGCGGTGCGCCAGGTTTTGCGTAACGGCCTCAATCTGTTGGGGGTCTCCGCGCCGGAGAAGATGTAATGCCGCGGGATTACAAGAGTCGGGCGACCGCGCAGAAAAAAGCCAAGCGACAGCCGGTAGCCGGTTGGGTGTGGTTTATCGGTGGCCTGCTGGTGGGGCTGTTTGTCTGTCTGTTGGCCTGGCTCAAGCTGGCGCCGGAGGGACCGCAAAAGCCGCGGCCGGCGATCGTTGACCGGTCGCGCAGTGCACCGGAAGAGCGCGTGAAGCGGGCCGAACCTGAACCTCCCAAAGAGCAGTCAAAACCCAAACCGCGCTTCGACTTCTATACCATCTTGCCGGAGATGGAGGTGGTGGTACCGGACCCGGAGCCGGAGAAAGAGTTGCCGGCGAACCCCGCCGGTAACGGAGCGGCCCCTGTGGTCACCGGCGGCAAAAGCGGTGCGGCGTCTGCTTATTACATGCTGCAGATGGGCTCATTCCGAAAATTCACCGATGCGGATAAGCTCAAGGCGAGTCTGGCCCTGGTGGGGATCGAGGCGGAGATCCAGAAGTTCACGCTGGATGGTGGCGAAGTGTTCCATCGGGTACGCAGTGGTCCCTACACCAGCAGCCAGGTGAACACCTTGCGTGCGCGGTTGGCGCAGAACAACATCAACAGCCTGGTGATCAAACTGAAGAAATAAGCGGGCGCGCTAGGGACCCCGGCTCAGGATCCCGATTTCCCGCCGGCGACCCATTCATAAAACTCCATGCTATCCGGCTGGCATTTGCCACACTGGCTGCTACAGCCCGCGTCGACCTGTTGGAGGTGCACTTTGCCCTTGCGGATCCAGGTTGCGAGCATGCCCCGTGTCGCGTCCGGTGTCGCCCCCAGATGCAGAGCGATATCGGAGAGGCAGACCGGCCCCCGGTTTTGCAGGTAGCGTTTGATATCAGCGAGCATCAGGCTGCCGCCTTATTGTCCGTCAACGATTGAGACTGCGTACCGCGGTTGCTCCAGATGCGCAGGCCGACCATGACCGTCGTGATGAACAGGCTCAGCCCGATGATCCAGGCCGCGGAGCTGACGAGGTGACGCTCGAAGGTAGCGGCTTGATAGAAGATGGTGGAGGTGGTGTAGGCCACACCGGTGGTCCAGATGGCGACAAACCCGGCCCAGGCGCCGCCGGCTTCACGCACAATCGCGCCAATGGTGGCGACGCAGGGGAAATAGAGCAGGATGAATAACAGGTAAGCGAAGGCCCCGGCCTGGCCGTCAAAGCGGGCAGCCATGGCGCCGAACGTGCCGCTGTTGACCGCCTGTGCCTGGGCGGCGCCTTCCAGCGAACTGATATCGCCCAGATCCAGACCCAACGGATCGAGCAAGGTGTCGCGAATGGCGGCCAGGTTTTCCGGGATGGTGGCTACGGCTTCACCGAGGCGTGTCCAGAGATGGAAGGGCGGAGTCTCTCCTGTCAGGCCGGCATCTTGCTCCGCCAGTCGGGTATAGAGCGAGTCCAACGTACCCACTACCGCCTCTTTGGCCAGTACACCGGTAAAGATGCCGACGGTGGCCGGCCAGTTTTCCTGCTTGATGCCGAGCGGTGCGAACAGCGGCGTGACCGCTTTGCCCATTTCACTTAGCACCGACTGGTTGCTGTCCTGGGCGCCAAAGCTGCCGTCGACGCTGATGGAGTTGAGCACATTCAGTGCCAGTACCATGACCACAATCACCTTGCCGGCATCGCGGATGAACAGTTTGACCCGATCCCAGGTGCGTAACATCACCCCCTTCAAGGTAGGGAGGTGGTAGGGTGGCAACTCCATCATAAAGCCGCTGCTCTCTCCGGAAAGCAGCGTGCGCCGCATAATCATGCCGGTGAGCACCGCGATGAGTATGCCGATCAGATAGAGCAGAAACACCAGATTCTGGCCGTTACTGGGAAAGAAAGCGGCCGCGAACAGGGCATACACCGGCAGCCGTGCGCCGCACGACATGAAGGGGTTCATCAGGATGGTGAGTTTGCGTTCGCGCTGGTTTTCCAGGGTGCGGGTGGCCATGACCGCCGGCACATTGCAGCCGAAACCGACGATCAGGGGAACGAAGGCCTTACCCGGCAGGCCGATAGTACGCATGGCGCGGTCCATCACGAAAGCGGCCCGTGCCATGTAGCCGGTATCTTCCAGTACGGACAGGAACAGATAGAGACAGGCAATGATGGGGATGAAGGTGGAGACCACCTGGATACCGCCGCCCAATCCGTCCGCGATAAACACCCGCGCCCAGGGCGGTAGCCCAAGCTGGGCCAGCCAGTGGTTTGCGCCCTCCACCAATACCGCGCCTACGGCAATATCGAAGAAATCGATAAAGGCACCACCGATGTTGATGGTGAACATGAACACCAAGTACATCAACAGCATAAAGATCGGGATACCGGCGACCTTGTTGAGGACCACCCGGTCGATCCGATCGGATAGGGTGCGGCCGAGCATCCCCTGTTCGCGGACGACCCGTTGCGCCAAGCTATGGGCATGGCTGTAGCGGGCATCGGCGATATGGATGTCCGCCTCTTCCCCGGCCCGGTCCTGGATGCGCTGTTGCCACTGCTGGATCAGCGGACGTATGCCCTCGCCTGCCAGGGAGAAGGCGTGGCTGTCGTTTTCCAATAGCTTGAGTGCCAGCCAGCGGCGGTTGGCCGCGACGGGCTCCCCTTCCATGTGAGCGGTGATGTCGCTGATTGCCTCTTCCACGCAGGCTTCATGAGTGACCTGAAACAGTGGTTCGGTCTCACCGGTCAGCGCCTGGATCGCTTGCTTCAACTGCTCGATGCCCTCGCCCGTTACCGCGACTACGGGTACGACGGGGCAGCCCAACTCTTGACTGAGCAGGTCGATATCCACCTCGATACCGCGCTTGCGGGCGACATCCATCATATTGAGCGCCACGATGATCGGTATCCCCATCTCGCGCAACTGCACGCTGAAATAGAGATTGCGCTCCAGATTGGAGGCATCCAACACATTAATGATCAACTCGGCGTCGCGGGAGAGCAGATAGTCGCGGGTCACCTGCTCGTCGATCGAGGAGGCGTCCAGGGAGTAGATGCCCGGTAGGTCGATGATAGCTACGTCTTGCCCCGCCAGCGTGAAACGGCCCTCCTTGCGGTCCACGGTCACCCCGGGCCAGTTGCCGGTTTTTTGTCGGATGCCGGTAAAGGCGTTGAACAGGGCGGATTTGCCGCAATTGGGGTTGCCCCCGAGGGCGATGGTGATCACAGTCTCCTCCGGTGACCGGGTGCGCCGGCACGTGGAATGGTGCTATCGATTGAGCGGCTGCATCAGTAGTTTTTCAGCCACACTGCTGCCGAGGGCAACCCGGGTCCCGGCGTTGGCTACCACCACGCCACGGTTGCGCTGCTGCAGTACGCTGATCTCGGAACCGACACGCAGGCCCAGGCCAAGCAGGCGTCGGGCCAGTCCTTTGTCTCCCTGGATCCGGGTGATACGGGCGTGCACCCCGGCCGGGACCTGGTCCAGAGTGACCGGATTATCGTTGGATACGGCGGTGTCCATGACAGCGACATCTCAATAAGAATGATTTACGTTAAATTTATCACCGAAGTATATCAGTAACAACTAATTAACCTGAAAAACTTCATTTTGCTCAAGGTTATCTTCCCGTCCAGCTGTTGGGCTGTAGCTTGGGGATGTTGGCAGCGGAGTCAGCAGCGGTTTTCCGGTTTTTTCAGCAGGTCCACCCGCGAGGGCTTGAGAAAGTGGGCGCCCTCCTCGCTCATGTGGCGGTTGAAGGCGTCGCGAATACGATTGTAGAGGGCGTCGTCAATTCGATGTTCGGTGTGGGTGACCCGGATCATCCGTTCATCGAACTCGGAAAAGTCTCGGTACTGTCCGGGGGCGTTGAAAAAGATCTGTTGCACCAGCGCCAGCTCACCTCTTTCCACGCTGCTGCAAATTGCCTCGAAGGCGGCTTCGCGCACCAGTTTTTCATCATGGAACAAACGCAGTATATCGTTGAAATCACCCGCGTAGACCGGTTCCGATATATATGCCAGTCCGCCAGGTTTGAGTACCCGGGCCACTTCGGACAGCGCCTGGGTCATTAGCGGTATTGGCACATGGTGTAGTGATTTCAGCATCACCACCACGTCAACACTGTCCGAGTCCAGGTTGATTGCCTCGGCTCCGCCGGCACGGAAACTGACCCTGGGGAGGTCGTCGATCAGCAGGTTTTTTTCATGCTGTATGGCATCCACCTCCGTGGCGATGATGCGGCTGGGCTGGAAGCGTTCGGCCAACTGCCGGGTCATCCAGGCGCGTCCACAGCCCAATTCCAGGACCAGCCGGTCACGGAGCGGTAGATGGCGCTGAATAATCTCCAGCTCTGTGGCAGTCTGATAGTTTTCCGGGGCGTTGATCTGCATGCGGCTGTTCCTGTTTCAGTTTGTCCGGCAGAATCCGCTAATAAATAAGTCGGATCACTGCTTGGGGTTCTGGCGAGTATGTTGATATTGGATAGCCTATAACACAATGAGAAAAAACAATCTAAAGCAGCGTATCAATAGCTGGGGTGGTGACCGACTGGAGCATTTACGTCTACATCTGTCACGCCACGATGCCTTGTTGCAACTCTCACTGCTGGGGTTGTTGACCGGCTTTTTTGCGGGCTTTGTGATTGTGCTGTTCCGGGTTGTGGTGGAACAGACCCAGGCGGGTTTTTTGCCGGAGGGTCTGGTGGAGAACTACGAGGCGCTCGCCCCCTGGCTGCGTTTTCTGTTGCCCGTTGGCGGGGCACTGTGCATCGCCCTGTTCTTTCAGTGGTATGCCAAAGGTGAAACAGTATTGGGCGTCACCTATGTGATGGAGCGGATGGCCTACCACCAGGGCTATATGACGTTGCGCAGTTTTGTGCTGCAGTTCGTTGGTGCCGCCACGGCTATCATCAGCGGCCATTCCGTCGGGCGCGAAGGGCCCCATATCCTGCTGGGGGCAGCGGCCGGCAGTCTGCTCGGCCAACGCCTCTCGCTGCCGAACAACAGCATCCGTACCCTGCTGGGTTGCGGTACTGCCGCCGGGATCGCCGCCTCCTTCAATACTCCCCTGGCGGGCGTGATCTTTGCCCTGGAAGTAGTGATGATGGAGTACTCGCTGGTCAGCTTTATTCCGGTCATCCTGGCGGCGGTAACCGCCACCGGTATCTCCATTGCCGTTTTCGGCAATGCCCCGGCATTCGAGATACCACCGCTGACGCCGCCCTCACTGGCCGAGATCCCGGTGGTGGTGTTGCTCGGCCTGCTGGTAGGCGTCCTGTCGGCGCTGTTTATCCAGCTGATGCAGACGACCATGGCAAGGGTGGTGCGGGTGGCTTACTGGCAGCGCATTCTGTACGCCGGACTACTGATGGGAGGCGTCGGCTATTTGGTGCCAGAGTCCATGGGAATCGGCTACGACACCGTCAACAGTGCGCTACTGGGCGAATTGGGTATTGGCCTGCTGGCGGTGATTCTGCTGGCCAAGCTGCTGGCCACCGTGGCTTGTCTGGGCCTGGGGGTGCCGGGCGGCAATATAGGTCCGCTGCTGTTCCTGGGCGGCTGCCTGGGCAGTTTGATCGGTCAGATCGCCACCCAGGTGTTCCACCACGATACCCTGGGGGTCGGTTTCTACGCGTTGCTGGGCATGGGGGCCATGATGGGGGCTACGCTGCAGGCGCCGCTGGCGGCGCTCACCGCTATGATGGAGTTGACTTATTCGCCCCATGCCATCATGCCGGGCATGTTGGCGATCGTGGTAGCAGGACTGGTCGTCACCCATCTGTTCGGCAAAGAGTCGTTGTTCCTCACCCTGATGCGTGCGATCGGCAAGGATTATGATACCAATCCGGTGATGTTGGCGTTACGTCGCGCCGGTGTGGCCAGCGTTATGCGCAAACGCTTTGCCCGGTCGCCGCAACGCATCAGTCACGACAGAGCGAAAGCCTTGCTGCGGGATGAGCCTGAATGGCTGCTGATCCAGGGTGAGGCAGATCCGGTGCGCCTTATGCCGGCGGTAGATCTGGTACGCTACCTGAAGGCTGACCAAGGGCATGTGACGGGAGAGATCGATCTGCTGGAGATTCCGGGACAGCGAATTGATGTGGCCCCCATCTATCTTCAGGCTACCCTGCAGGAAGCGTTGGAGCGTCTCAACGGCGGTGTTGATGCGCTGTATGTCGAGCGCGTGACGGCGCCGGGCATCCGGCGCATCTATGGGGTGCTGACCCGCGAGCAGGTGGAGTCTGCCTATAAGCTCTGATCGATCGACGCATCCGGCATGATGCTATCTAACAACTTTGGAAGGGAGTGCGATGGGGCTGAATTCTGCACAGATCGTGATCCTGTGTACCATCTGGCTGGTGTACGGGCTGGTGCATTCAATCACCGCCTCACTCACGCTTAAGCGATGGGTAGCCAGGCGTTGGCCGGCGTGCATGCCGCTGTACCGGCTGGCGTTCAACCTGTTGGCGTTGGTTGCGCTGATCCCGCCGTTGTTGCTGATCTATCGTTGGCAGGGCGATTGGCTTTGGCGATGGACCGGGGCAGGTTGGTATGTGGCCAACGGTTTGGCGCTGGCGGCAATAGGGGGCTTTGCCTGGTCGCTACGCTACTATGATGGCGCTGAATTCGTCGGGTTGAGGCAGTGGCGTGAAAGGGAGACGCAAGTGGAAGATCAGGAACGCTTCTATATCTCGCCGCTGCACCGCTTTGTGCGCCACCCCTGGTATTTTTTGGGGCTCGTTATCCTCTGGACCCGTGACATGGATGAAGTCTTTCTTGTGTCGAGTCTGATGATCACCGGTTATTTCATCATCGGCTCCCGCCTCGAGGAGCGCAAGTTACTGATTTATCATGGGGAACCCTACCGTCGCTACCGGGAGAGGGTGGCGGCGCTGTTTCCCCTCCCCGGCCGATATCTGACCAAGGAACAGGCGAAGGCCCTGACCGGTGATCTGACGGATTAAAAAAACGCCGGCAAACCCTTCAGTATCCGGGAAAATGGTCGACCCATAGGGATGATAGGTTTTTCCGGCATGGGGGATGTGACTGTGTCGGCGGGCGGCGGGCGATATATCGGGCATAGTTTGTCCAGGCGTCCGTGGCGCGTCGCCATAATCCAGGGGACTTGTACAATTATCCGACAGGGGTGAGTAATGCAGGACTATTCAGAGAAGCGGGATTTTTATCGTATGGCCGTGGACTGTGCGGCGCGTTATCGGGTGGATGGAACCGGCTCGGTCCAGGACGCGACAGTCAAGGATCTCAGTGCCGGGGGCGTGCAACTGCGTACCCAGCATGAGGTGGCCGCCGGCGTGACCCTCAATGTGGAGATTCAACCTGGAAAGGCGATTACCCCGCCCCTGCATGCCGTTGCCAAAGTAATTCGCTGTAGTCCGGCTGAAGAGGGGCCGGGTGGCGAGTATTTGGTCGCCTGCAGTATTGAGCGGATGCTGTCAGTGGATGAGGCGGGCGCCGATTTCCCCTGATCGCGGCTAGCGCTATCCAACCCCGGCCAGTCCGGGCTGTCCATGCTCCAAGACCTTCAACGGCTCTCGATGCGATTCGCCGAGCCGCCCGCCAAATAATCCCTGATATTCTCCGTCACCCCGTCCAGCAGACGTTGGCGTGCCTCTCGACTGGCCCAGGCATTGTGCGGGGTGACGATGAGATTGGGTATGTCGGCCTGCAGCAGCGGGTTACCCTCCACAGGTGGCTCTTGGGTGAGGACATCTACCCCGGCTCCCCCCAACTGGTTTTTACGCAGTGCATCGGCCAGGGCCTGTTCGTCGACGATCCCGCCCCGTGCCGTGTTGATCAACAGGGCGTTTGGTCGCATCAGCGCCAGTTCGGCGGCGCCGATCAAATGGTGAGTGTCCGGTGTCAGGGGACAGTGCAGGGTGAGTATATCCACCTCGGGTAGCAGTTCTCGCAGTGGTAGCCGCCCGGGCTGGGGTTCGCCGCCCGGGCGTTGCGCCAGCAGGATGCGCATGTCAAACGCCTCGGCAATCCTGGCTACGCCTTTCCCCAGGGTACCGTAGCCGACAATCCCCAAGGTTTTACCGGCGATTTCACGAATCGGGTAATCCATCAGGCAAAACAGATCGCTGCGCTGCCAGTCGCCTCGTCGCACCGCGGTCTGGTACTCCAGCAGATGGGTGCAGAGTGCCAGGATCAGGCTAAATGTGTGTTGCGCGACCGTGGCGGTGCCGTAGCCGGTGACGTTGGTGACGGCGATGCCCTGTTCCGCCGCTGCCGTCAGGTCGATGTGATTGGTGCCGGTGGCGGCTGCACATATCAGCTTGAGGTGGCGACTCTCCGTTATCAGTGTGTGGTTCAGCACTACCTTGTTGCTGACGATCAGTGCCGCCTCCCGGGTTCGCTCGAGACACTGCTCAGGTGACGTGTTGTCGTAGAATCGCCATTTGTATGGAGTGGCTTCCAGGGTGCTAAGGTCCAGGTCGCCCCGGTCCAACGTGCTGGCATCGAGAAATACGGCTTGCTGTTGCGGCATGATCGGTTTTCCAAAGGCTGTATGCAGAATGATGGGTTCGTTGGGGTTAGCCTTGATTCTAACAGCGGGTGGGAAGTGTGATCAGGGTCAGTTGGGATAATTTTCATATTATCACTGTGTTGGATTGTCCTCGGCTGAAGTCAGGCGGCATTAAACTCTACTGTGTGCCCTGCTCACCGGCGGCGGTTGCCCTTCGCTGCCAGGTCCAGTGAAACTTACCCTGCCTTTTCAAGGGGTTTGGTTGTGCTGTCAGGCATACAAGACCTACTGTTTCAGTCCGGATTGCGCTAAAATACCCGCCTCACCTGTACAGATGGCGCTGTGCGTACCCAAACCGCTGATATCACGAGTGACTCTCTCCTTCAGAGTTGATAGATCCTATGGCCGATCCTGTAATCGAACCCCAGCGTATCCGCGAGATACCCTATAACTACACGTCGTTTTCCGATCGTGAGATCGTGATCCGCTTTCTCGGCGAAGAGATGTGGCGGGTAATCGAAACGCTGCGCGGTAGTCGTCGCACCGGGCGATCGGCGCGCATGCTCTATGAGGTGCTGGGGGATATGTGGGTGGTGGTGCGCAACCCCTATCTGCAGGATGACCTGCTGATGGATACAGCACGAAGGGGCGCTCTGATTGATGCGCTCAAGCATCGATTGGATCAATTTGAGTCCCGCACCAACGGTAACGCGGATGCCATCCGGCTACTGGATGCCGCACGGGTGGCGGTGGAAAAGTTTTCCGCCTGTTTCCAGCATAACCAGGATCTGCGCCGTCGGGTGAGCCGGGCGTTGTCAAAAATTACCCGGCGGGACAATATCGATTTCGGCGGCCTGGCGCGGGTCTCCCATGCTACCGATGCCACCGACTGGCGTGTCGAAGTCCCTTTTGTGGTGATTTGCCCGGATCGGGAAGATGAGGTGGCGGCGATCGTGCGTAGTTGCATCGAATGCGGCTTGACTATTATCCCGCGCGGTGGCGGTACCGGTTATACCGGATCGGCCGTGCCGTTGGATCCCTACTGTGCGGTGATCAATACCGAAAAGCTGGAGCAATTGGGCGCGGTCGAGTACCGCGAACTGCCTGGAGTCGAAGGGAAGGTGCCGACGGTTGAGACCGGCGCCGGGGTGGTGACCAAGCGGGTCTCCGATCTGGCTGCGGAGCACGGGCTCGCCTTTGCCGTGGATCCCACCTCGCAAAATGCCTCCACCATCGGCGGCAATATCGCCATGAATGCTGGTGGCAAGAAGGCGGTGCTGTGGGGTACCACCCTGGACAACCTCGCCTCCTGGCGCATGGTGATGCCGGACTCCAACTGGTTGGAGGTGGAGCGGCTAAACCACAACCTGGGCAAGATCCACGAGCAGGATCAGGTCCGTTTTCGCGTTACCCGCTATCAGGCCGACGGCAAGAACCCGGTCGGTGAGCCGGAGATCCTGGAGATGCCCGGCGCCAGTTTCCGCAAGGCGGGACTGGGCAAGGATGTGACCGACAAGTTCCTCTCCGGCCTGCCCGGAGTGCAGAAGGAGGGCTGCGACGGCCTGATCACGTCAGCCCGCTTTATCCTGCATCGTATGCCGGATCATGTGCGTACCGTCTGCATGGAGTTTTTTGGTTCCGACCTCTCTAAAGCGGTTCCGGCCATTATCGAAATTCGCGACTCCATCGGCGCCACCAAGGGGGTCGAGATGGTGGGGTTGGAACACCTGGACGAACGTTATATCAAGGCAGTCAAGTACAGCACCAAAGCACCGCGCCGGGAACGGCCGAAAATGGTGTTGATCACCGATCTGGTGTCGGATGATGAAGACGCGGTGGCGAAAGCGGCTTCCGAGGTGGTGCGGCTGGTGAATGCCCGCGAGGGCGAGGGATTCATCGCCGTTAGCCCCGAGGCGCGTCGGCGTTTCTGGCTTGACCGCAGCCGCACCGCGGCCATCTCCGCCCACACCAACGCCTTCAAAGTGAATGAGGATGTGGTGATCCCGCTGGAGCGATTGGCGGAGTACAGCCGGGGCATCGAACAGATCAATATCGAGCAGTCGATCAGCAACAAGCTGCAGATCATGCGCGCGGTGCTCAATTATCTGGGCGGACCGATGCCGGAACTGCGGTTGCCGGAGGAGTACGAGGAGTCGGAGGAGAGCCGCGCCATCCTGCGAGCCAAGCGGGACGCCGCTTGCGAAGTGGTGGCTACGGCCGAGCAGCGCTGGCGGCAGATTCTGGAAAACCTGGAGGCCCCTGCAGACGCCCACCGCAATCTGTTACGGGAAAAGGAGCTGCCTAAACTGCAGCCGGGCGACAGCCTGCTGGACATGATGCTGCGGCGCGACCTGGTGCAGAATTACCGCAAGGAGGTGCAGGCGCGGCTAAACGAGATCTTCGCCGGCCAGGAGATGCTGGCGGTGCAGGAGCGTCTCAATAGTATCCACGCCGAGATCCGCGATGCGCGCCTGTTCGTGGCGCTGCACATGCATGCCGGCGACGGCAACGTGCACACCAACATCCCGGTGCATTCGCACAACTACGAGATGTTGCATGAGTCCGAGCGGATGGTGGAGCGCATCATGGCGCTGGCCAAGTCACTGGATGGCGTCATCTCCGGCGAGCACGGTATCGGCTTGACCAAGATCCAGTTCATGGAGGCCGACAAGCTGCGTGACTTTGTCGCCTACAAGGAGCGGGTCGATCCGCAGCGCCATTTCAATCGCGGCAAGCTGATGCCCGGTTCCAACCTGGACGGCGCCTACACGCCGTCCCTGCGACTGGTACAGCAGGAGGCGATCATCCTGGAGGCGAGCGAACTGGGCGAACTCAACGATGACATCAAACACTGTCTGCGTTGCGGCAAGTGCAAGCCGGTCTGCATGACCCATGTACCGCGTGCCAACCTGCTCTATTCGCCGCGCAATAAGATCCTCGGCACCGGCCTGATCATTGAGGCGTTCCTCTACGAGGAACAGACCCGGCGCGGTATCTCATTACGCCATTTTGAAGAGATGAACGACGTGGCGGATCACTGCACCATTTGCCACAAGTGCCTTAACCCCTGCCCGGTCAATATCGATTTCGGCGATGTCACCGTGCGCATGCGCAAGATCCTTACCGAACAGGGCAAGAAGCGACACAATATCGGCACCTGGGCGGCCATGTCGTTTCTCAATACCACCGATCCCCGCACCATCCGCAGCTTGCGCAAGGGGATGCTGGAGTGGGGCTTCAAGGGTTTGACTCTGGGTCATGCGGTGTTCAAGCAGGCAGGCATGCTGGGACGCGGCAAGCAGATCCCCCACGCCACCACCGGACGCCCGGAGCCTAAATCACTGGTGGTGGAACTGGTGCGTCGGCCGATCCGCGTAGAGCTGCCGAAGAAAACCACCCGCGCCCTGCTCGGTATCGAAGAGACCGGTATGATTCCGATCTTCCGGGATCCGGCCAAGGTTAACGATGACTCGGATGCCATCTTCTATTTTCCCGGTTGCGGCTCCGAACGGCTGTTCAGTGATGTGGGGCTGGCGACAATCGCCATGCTCTATGAACTGGGCAACGAAGTGGTGTTGCCCCCAGGCTATCTCTGTTGCGGTTATCCGCAGACCGCCGCCGGTCAGCATGACAAGGGGCTGGAGATTACCACCGGTAATCGGGTGCTGTTCCACCGCGTCGCCAATACCCTCAACTACATGGATATCAAGACGGTGATCGTCTCTTGCGGTACCTGTATCGATCAACTGATGAAGTATGAGTTCGAGAAGATCTTCCCCGGCTGCCGGTTGCTGGATATCCATGAGTACCTGATGGAGAAGGGCGTGGTGCTGGGTGACTCGAAAGGTACCGAGTATCTCTATCACGATCCTTGCCACAGTCCGATCAAACAGTATAACCCCACCGAGGTGGCGTCCAAGCTGATGGACAAAAAGGTGCTGTTGTCCGACCGTTGTTGTGGCGAAGCGGGCACCCTGGGCACGGCGCGCCCGGATATCGCCAGCCAGTTGCGTTATCGCAAGGTGGAAGAGTTGGAGCAAGGCATCCAGGCATTAAGCGGGAATGATCGGGCGGTGAACGGCAACGTGAAGATGCTCACTTCGTGTCCTGCCTGTACCCAGGGGCTCAACCGTTACAAGGATGAGACCGGATTGGAGGTCTCCTATATCGTTGAAGAACTGGCCAAGGATCGACTTGGTGATGACTGGCAAAAGAGTTTTGTTGAGCGGGCGTTGCAAGGCGGCATCGAGCGGGTGCTGTTGTAGGATTTGTAGGGCGGAGGCTGTAGGGGCAGGCCCCTGTGCCTGCCCGGCCTGAGCGTTACACCGACTGGCGGGTAACCACGGAGGATTGCCCCTATGATTTGCAAACCCGGTTCAATTGTTTCGGTGACGTGCCAGTTCCTGCAGCCGTGCCCGCGCTTCGTCCGGCACGTCTGCTGTTTCCTCCAGTAGGGCTTTACCGGCCTCGATCAATGCCTCCAACTGGGGTTGGTCAAACAGGGAGCAGGCCGCCTGCAGTGCCTCGGGTGAGTCGGAGAGCAGGCTCGGCAGCAGTTCGTGTTCTGCAATCACCGATTCCGGATCCAGCAGATCGGCCACCAACGGGTAAGTCAGTAACGCATAGTGGGCGGCACGAGCCGCCTCTTCGTCGGCCAACTCCTGCAGCGCCACCGCATCGTTACCGGCGCCTTTTCTAACGGCTTGCATGACCACCGCCACCAGTTTTTCGACCCCTTCGCGGATTTCCCGCTGATCATCCGCCATACGTGCGGCTTGTTCGTAAGTTTGGTCCAGGCGCTCCTTGATGGAGAGGATCAGTTCGCTATCCGCACTGTCCGGGAGCTGTATCGCTTCATGCACCAGGCTGCGAAAGTGGCTGATGAATGCCACCAACTCTTCGTGATCCAGACGCTGGGCTTCTTCCAGTTGGGATTCGGTGATGCGGCGCTCCGCTTGTGGGAAGAGCGGGTTGTGTTGTTTGCGGAGCAGGTGGCGCTCACGTTTGCCGGGAAAGGTGCTGAATCGAAGTGATGACATAGGATACTACTCGTCGCTCTCTTGTTTGTGGGGTAGCCGCCAGCGCAGTAAACCACCTGTTTTGGGTGAATCCGTCTCGTCGACGATCTCGGGGCCGAGCAGGATAGCCAGCCAACGGGTGTCGTCGCTGCTGTCCAGGGCGATCTTGATGGTCATGGTCAAGGGCACCGATAAGAACATGCCGACGGTGCCCAGGATCCAGCCCCAAAACACCAGGGAGAGAAATACCACCAGGCTGGAGAGCCCCAGGCCTTTGCCCATGAAGCGGGGCTCGATTACATTGCCGACCAGGTTGTTGGCCAGCAGATAGCCCAGTGCGGCCCAGGCGGTGCCGCCTGGGCCCAGTTGCACCAGCGCCAGTAGCAAGGCGGGAATGGCGGCGATAATGGAGCCGATATTGGGCACGAAATTGAGGAAGAAGGCGATCACGCCCCACAGCACCGGGTAATCCACGCCCACCACCAGCAGCCAGAGATAGATCATCACACCGGTCAGCAGGCTGGTGCCGGTCTTGATCACCATGTAGCGCTTGATGTTGTCGATAAACTGGTCGAAGTGAATGAAGGATTGCTCCGGATTATCCAATATGCGATGCAGCTTGGCCGGGAAGCTGGAAGCCTCCAGCAAGATAAACACTACCGTGAGCAGGATCAGGAAGGTGTTGGTGAGCAGCCCGCCTAAACTGCTGAGCCCCTGCGCCGCCATCGACATCGCCTTGGCCGGGTTGAGTAGTTTGGAGAAGGTTTGTTCCGGCAGTGTCACCCCCATTCCTGACAACCATTGCAGACCTTCACCGGTCAGTGTTTTGAGCTTGATCTGATAGTTGGGCAGTTGGGATGAAAAGTCATCGACAGCATTACCGACCAGTACGCCCAGCAGCAGGCCGATAGAGGCGATCGCCAGGATCACCAGGATAATCGCGATCACCGAAGGGACCCGGTATCGGCGCAGAAAGAACAGTGCCGGTGCGGCGATGATGGCGATAAAGCCGGAGAGCAGGAAGGGTACCAGCACACTTTGCGCTTCGCGCATACCGGCGACCACGATGACAAAGGCTGCCGTGGTCAGCAGCAGCTGACCGCCATTAGCCGGTCGGGTCGCGTCAGGCATTAGCGATACTCGGGAATCGGGTTGATGCGAAACCAAGCTTCGGTCTCCGGGTCATACTCCCAGAGCTGCCGGTCATGAACGGTCTTTTCTACCTGCCGGTCATCAAAGATAAAGCCGATGACGGCGGTCTGGGTAGCCTGGGTTTCCGATACCTGGCTGGGTTGGCGAATCACCTTGTAGTCGGTGACGCTGACGTTCTTCAGGTTGGTCGGGACCGGCGTCTTGGCGGCAATGTCTTTGCGCAGGAAGTTATAGGCCTGGCCCGGGTAGCCCCAGCGCACAGTCGACTGATAAGCCTTCAGGGTGTCTTGCAGCGTCTCCGCTTTTTTGTCCTGCATGAGGTTCAGAGTCTTGCACCCCGTGAGCAGGATGAGGAGTGCCAAGGTGCTGATTATTCTTGTGGTGGTTCCAATCATTGTTCACTCCTTGTTTGATGCCGGCAGTGTAACCCGGATCAGAAAAAAATTGTACGCAGCCTATTTTATATCGGGTTTTTCTGCCGGCTGGTGAGACCGGGCGCATAACTGACTGACAGAGGAAAGACAAAAAGGCGTCGTAGGGGGTATCATGCGCGGCTTGTCAGGGAGCCAAATTTGATGTCACAACAGCTAGAACAGGAGCCTCTGGTCGAGGTCCAGGTCGGAAACAGTCGGGTCACCTTGCTGGGGACGGCTCATGTCTCCCGGGCCAGCGCCGACAAAGTCAACGAGTTGCTGGATAGCGGCACTTATGATGCGGTGGCGGTGGAGCTTTGCCCCAGTCGTTTTCATGCCATTCTGGATCCGGATGCGCTGTCACGCATGGACCTGTTCAAGGTGATCCGCGAAGGCAAAGTCAGTATGGTGGCGGCCAACCTGGCACTGGGTGCCTATCAGCAGCGGCTGGCCGAGCAGTTCGATATTGAACCGGGTGCGGAGCAGTTGGCGGCGATTCGTCACGCCCAGGCACACCACAAGCCGGTACTGCTGGTCGATCGCGAGATCGGGGTCACCCTGAAACGGGTGCTGCACAATGTACCCTGGTGGAAGCGCTTCGCGCTGTTTGCCGGTTTGCTGGGTAGCCTTATCTCCCGAGATGAGGTCAGTGAAGCGGATATCGAGGGGCTGAAAGAGGGCGATGTGCTGGAGCATACCTTCGCCGAATTTGCCGAAGACCGCCAGGATCTGTTTGTGCCGCTGATTGATGAGCGGGACCGCTACATGGCGGCGCGTCTGCTGCAAGAGCTGCAGGAGCAATCGCCGGAGCGGGTACTGGCTGTGGTGGGGGCCGGGCACCTGAAGGGTATTCAGTCCTATCTTGCCGCCGGTATGGAGCGGCCGGCCTGGGTGATCGAAAAACTGGATCACCTCCCCTCCCCCAGTCGCTGGCCGAAGCTGATCCCCTGGCTGATTGTGGCGCTGATTGTCAGCGGCTTTGCGATCGGTTTTATGCGAAGTCCCGCGCTGGGTTGGCAGTTGGTGATGGATTGGGTACTGATCAACGGTGTACTGTCGGCGCTGGGTGCATTGCTGGCAGCCGGCCATCCGCTAACCATCCTCACGGCGTTCGTGGCGGCTCCTATCACTTCGCTCAATCCGACGGTCGGGGCCGGTATGGTAACGGCTGCCGCGGAGATCTATCTGCGCAAGCCGCAAGTCGGGGATTTCAGTCGCCTCAAACATGACACTACCGAAGTGCGGGGTTGGTGGCGCAACCGGGTATCCCGCACCTTGCTGGTATTCCTGTTTAGTACGCTGGGCTCGGCTGCCGGAACTTATCTGGCCGGATTTCGCATTTTCGAGCGGTTGGCAGGGTGATGAACACGGTCTTCCTGTGTTGGCGTTGCGGGATTTGCGCATAGGGCAGGCACGGGGCCTGCCCCTAGGGTGGGAGAGAAATCTATCTTAGCGGCTGGTGATCTGTTCAATCCGGTTCTGCATGGCGGCGTAATAGACCACCGGGATCACCACCAGAGTGAGCAGGGTGGAGACCAGCAGGCCAAAGATCAGGGAGACAGCCAATCCACTAAAGATTGGGTCGTCCAGGATGAAGAAGGCGCCGGCCATCGCCGCCAGGGCAGTCAGGATGATCGGCTTGGCCCGCACCACCGCTGACAGTACCACCGCTTCCGCCAGCGGCATCCCTTCCCGTACCTGTTGATTGATGAAGTCCACCAGCAAGATGGAATTGCGTACGATGATACCGGCCAGGGCGATCATGCCAATCATCGATGTCGCGGTAAACTGGCGATCCAACAGGGCGTGACCCGGTAAGATACCGATCAGGGTCAGCGGGATCGGTGCCATGATCACCAGGGGCACCAGATAGGAACGGAACTGGGCCACCACCAGCAAGTAGATCAGCAGCAGACCCACCGAGTAAGCGATGCCCATGTCACGGAAGGTTTCATAGGTGACTTGCCATTCGCCGTCCCATTTCAGGCTGTACTCATACGGATTCTCCGGTTGGCTGAGAAACCACTGCTCCAAACCGTTATCGGTTTTCAACTGTTCCGAGATGGCGAACAGGCCGTAGAGGGGGCTGTCGGTTTTACCGGCCATATCGCCGGTCACATAGACCACCGGCAGCAGGTCTTTATGGTAAATGGCGTGGGCGCGACGGCTTTCCAGTGGGGAAACAATCTCCGACAGGGGAATCCAGTTTCCGCTGTGACTGCGGATAGGCAGGGTGAGCAACTGAGTCAGGTCCGTCTTGTCCCCAGGGTGGTACTCCACCCGGATCGGCACCGCATACTTGAGATTTTCTCCATGCAGGTAACTGACATCTTCGCCGGTCAGCAGCATGCCGAGGGTACGGGTGATCTCCGACTGGGCAATGCCGAGCCGGGTCGCCTTGGCCCGGTCGACCTGCAGAATGATCTTTTCGGACGGATACTCCACTGAGTCATCGACGTCGATAATATCGGGTGTGCGCTGGAACAGCTCGCGTAGCGCTTTGGCCTGGCGGATCTGGCCGTCGTAGTCGATGCCATAGACTTCCGCCACCAATGGCGCCTGAACCGGCGGTCCGGGGGGCAGTTCCACGATCTTGGCGTTACCGTCGAAGCGGCGGGCGATCGCTTGCAGTGGTTCCCGCACGGCCAAGGCTACGTCATGGCTCTTGCGTTCACGTTGTTTCTTGTCCACCAGATTGACCTGAATATCCCCCAGATGGGCCCCCTTGCGCAGATAGTATTGCCGGACCAGACCATTAAAGCTGATCGGCGCAGAGGTGCCGGCATAGACTTGATAATCGGTCACTTCGGCGACCTGGCCGAGATATTGGCCCATGCTATCCAGTACCTGGGCGGTGCGCTCCAGGCTGGTTCCCTCCGGCATATCCAGCATCACCTGAAACTCCGACTTGTTGTCGAACGGCAGCATCTTCAATACCACCGACTGGTTGGCCACCAAGGCGAACGAGCCGACAATCAGGATCAACACCGACAACAGCAGTAGCCAACGCATGGTTCTGCCCCGGCGTCCGGCGAGGAACGGGGGCATGATGCGGTTGAAGAGGCGCCGCATCGTGGGGTTGGTCGAGTCGCCAGCACGGTGTTCGTGGCTCTGATGGGCCATGTGGCCAAGTGCCTTGTTGGTGAGCCAGGGGGTAAAGATAAAGGCCACCGCCAGGGAGATCAGCATACCCAGGCTGGCATTGATCGGGATGGGGCTCATGTAAGGTCCCATCAACCCGGTGACGAAAGCCATCGGTAGCAGTGCGGCGATGACCGTGAAGGTCGCCAGGATGGTGGGGCCCCCTACCTCGTCGACGGCGGCCGGTATGGCTTGCAGCAGATTGCGCCCCCCCATTGCCAGATGCCGATGGATATTCTCCACCACCACGATGGCATCATCCACCAGGATACCGATGGAAAAGATCAGGGCGAACAGGGAGACCCGGTTGAGGGTGAACCCCCAGGCCCAGGAGGCAAACAGGGTGATAGCCAGGGTTACCACCACGGCCGCGCCGACGATCAGGGATTCGCGCCAACCGAGGGCAAACAGCACCAGTATCACCACCGAGACGGTGGCGAAGATCAGCTTGCTGATCAATTTCTTCGCCTTGGTATCGGCGGTTTCGCCGTAATTGCGCGTGACGGTGGCCTTGACATCGTCGGGGATGAAAGTGCCCTGTAACTGATTGAAACGCTGGATTACCGCGTTGGCGATATCCACAGCGTTGGTGCCGGGTTTCTTGGCGATAGCAATAGTGACGGCCGGGGTCGTCTCCGCCATGTGAAGCTGCGTTTCGGCTGCGCCGCGTCCGGTCCCCAGCCAGACATATTGATCCGGCTGATCCGGTCCCGGCCGGATCTGTGCCACGTCACGCAGAAACACCGGTTTACCGGCGTGACTCGCCACCACCAGATCACCGATCTCTTCACTGTTGGTGAGGAAGCTCCCGGCTTGTACCAGGATCTCCCGGTTGTCGCGGGTAACCGTGAGGTCATCCCGGACGCTGTTGCCCGACTGCAAACTCTGGCGAAGCTGGTTAAGGTCGATGTGGTAGCCGGCCAACGCATCCGGGTCGAGGTGCACACTGACTATCCGGGTAGGTGCACCGATCGTGTAGATGTCCCGGGTACCGGGGACACGTTTCAGTTCCGCTTCGATGGCGTGGGCGACTTGTCCCAGTTCGTAGGCGCCGGTACGAGGGTTGTCCGATCTCAGCGTCAGGGTCACGATGGGTACATCGTCTATCCCTTTTGGTTTGATGATCGGTTGCCCCACTTCCAGGTTGGGTGGCAGCCAATCCTGGTTGGAAAAAACCTTGTTGTAGAGGCGCACAATGGCGTCGGTGCGCTCGACCCCTACCCGATACTGCAGGGTGAGTACGGCCATACCGGGACGGGCGGTCGAATAGATGTGCTTGATCTCTTCGATTTCTGAGAGTACCTGCTCGGCCGGCGTGGCCACCAGGTTTTCAATTTCGGTTGCGCTGGCACCGGGAAACGGGATGAAGACGTTGGCAAAGGTGACGTTGATCTGCGGCTCCTCTTCCCGTGGTGTGACCAGAATGGCGAACAGGCCCAGCAGCAGTCCGACCAGGGCCAGTAGTGGCGTAATCTCGGTGGAGAGGAAGCGCTCGGCGATACGGCCCGAGAGTCCGAGTCTACTCATGGGTGGTTCCCTTGGCTGGCGGGTGCCGATTGCAGTTTCAGACGACGCCCCGCCTCGACCGGATCAAGGGCTACCCGTTCACCGGCTTCCAGGCCGGAGAGTACAGATATCTGGGTGCCGTTGCGTTTGTGTCCGGTCTGGATATGGCGTAGCGAGAGTTGCTGATTATCGCCCACGACATAGACGGCCGTCACTTCGCTGCGGTAGACCACGCTGTCCATAGGGACCAGGAGTTGTTGCATTTTGCCGATCTCAAAGCGGGTCTTTACCAGCATGCCGGGAAACAGTCCCGACACACCTTTGGGAAGCTGCAATCTCACCTTGAAGGTGCCGCTGCTGGGGTCGGCAAAGGGGAAGATGGTGACGTCACTGGCTTCAATGATTTCGGCGTCCGGAAGGAGCACACGGGCTGTGGTCTGCTTGCGAATGGCCGGAATCAGGCTCTGGGGGACATCGACGGAGACCCGGAGTTGGTCCAGGGAGATGCCGCTGATCAGCCGCTGTCCCGGAGAGGCGGTCTCGCCTGTTTCGATCAGCCGCTCGGTGACGATGCCGGCATAGGGTGCGCGGATACGGGTATATTCAAGCTGTTCTCGGGCCTGGTTCAGGGCCGCGGCGGCGGCGTCCTGGCGGGCCCGGGATGCCTTCAGGTTTGCCGTTGCCTTATCCATGGCCGATTGCGCCACCAGTTTGCGCTGAAAGATCTCCCGGGTTCTTTCGTACTCCCGGCTGGCCTCTTGCATAACGGCGTTGGCCGCCTTTAGCTCTGCTTCGGCCTGCTCCAGGCGGGCGCGCTGCTCGGTATCCTTGAGCCGGATGATGACGGCGCCTTGCTCGACAAAGTCATCCACATCTACCAGGATCTCCACCACTTGGCCGCTGGTCTGGGCTGAAATAGTGGATTGATTGATCGCCTCAACCACTCCATCCAAGCGGTACTCATGCGGGACCGTGGTCGATTCAACGCTGCCGGTAGCCAACGGTTCGCTGGCGATGGCTGGAGCCAGAGGGAGGATAATGAACAGTAGCAGGCTGAGTGTGAGACGTCGCATCTGTGGCCGTTCTCCTTGTTATGGTCAGCAGTCCGCAGGCTGAATGGATGGCGCCAAAAAAGCAGGTAAGTGGGTGGCTTTTAACGGCTTATGCTATTCGCCCGGTCTGCTTTTATCCTACCGCGACTGGCCGCTTCGGGATAGGGATTCGTCAGCCGTTTTATCAGTGGGATCGCCATAGTGTCGACGATATCCATACTCTCTGGCATGGCGCGGGGGTATACTCGGCGGGGAATTAAACAATGGAGAAACGCAATGGAACTCTTTGCAGTCGCGGTACTGGTACTGGCGGTGGTAATTGTGGTGTTGGGCGCCAAGCGGGTACCGCAGGGAATGGAATATACGGTGGAACGGTTTGGCCGCTATACCAAGACGTTGCGCCCCGGCCTGAATCTGATCGTGCCGTTGGTGGACAGCATCGGTGCCAAGCTGAATATGATGGAGCAAGTGCTGGACGTACCTTCCCAGGAGGTGATCACCAAGGACAATGCCATGGTGACGGTGGATGGGGTGGTCTTCTACCAGGTGCTGGATGCCGCTAAAGCCGCTTATGAAGTGAGTCAACTGACTTACGCTATCCTCAATCTCACCATGACCAATATCCGTACCGTGATGGGCTCCATGGATCTGGATGAGCTGCTCTCCATGCGTGATCAGATCAATGCGAAACTGCTTGAGGTGGTGGATGACGCCACGACCCCCTGGGGTATCAAAGTGACCCGCATCGAGATCAAGGATATCTCGCCGCCTCGAGACTTGGTGGATTCTATGGCCAGGCAGATGAAGGCGGAGCGGGAAAAACGGGCGCAGATCCTGGAAGCGGAAGGCCATCGTCAATCAGCTATCCTCAAGGCAGAGGGCGAAAAGCAGGCCGCTATTCTGGAGGCGGAAGGTGAGCGGGAAGCGGCATTCCGGGAGGCCGAGGCGCGGGAAAGGTTGGCGGAAGCGGAAGCCAAGGCGACCATGATGGTTTCCCAGGCGATTGCGAAGGGTGATGTTAATGCCATCAACTATTTTGTTGCGCAGAAATACACCGAGGCGCTGAAGGAGATTGCCTCCGCCCCCAACCAGAAACTGATTATGATGCCGCTAGAGGCTTCCAGCTTAATTGGCTCGGTGGCGGGAATCGCCGAGATTGCACGGGAAGCCTCCGGTAAAATGTCCCAGGGTGAAGCGTGATGGAGCTACTTGAATCTGCCACCTATTGGCACTGGTGGGTATTGGGGATTGTTCTGGTGGTACTGGAGGTGTTCTCCCCAGGGGTGTTCTTTATCTGGATGGCGGTCTCCGCCGGCATTGTGGGCTTGGCCATGCTGGTACTGCCGGGATTGGGCTGGGAGATACAGATACTGATCTTTGCGCTGTTCAGCGTAGGCGCCATCGTGGCGTGGCGACTTTATCTGGTAAGGCACCCCACCCAGAGCGATCAGCCAAGGCTAAACCGCCGCGGAGAGCAGTATATCGACCGGATATTCACCCTCAGTGAACCGATTCTTAACGGACAGGGCAAGATTAAGGTGGATGACAGCACCTGGAAAATTCACGGTGATGATTGCCCTGCCGGGACCCGGGTCAAGGTGGTAGGGGTAGATGGTGTGGTGTTGCAGGTGAAGGCGGTTGGCGGGGTATAGTGGAATCCCCTTGTTTGCCTATGCTAGCCTTAGCCTGTCCTCTCAATCGGTATCGACAAAAATCAGAATAATGGCAATTTCCAAGTATCGACTGGTATTCACGGGAAAACTGCTCAAGGGTCATAAGCACCCTGAAGTGCAGCAGGCGCTTGCTCAGTTGCTCAAAATCCCCTTGGATCAGGCCGGCCATCTGATTCAGGGATACCGGTTCAGGATTAACCGAACGCTGGACAAGGCCAAGGCTGAGCGCCTGTTGAAAAAGATCCGGGCGCGTGGGGCAGACTGTTCTATCGAGCCGGTGGGTTTTGAGCCGGACAATGCCGGTGACGTGGTCGACACGACAAAAGCGGAGCAGGCAGACGCCGTTACGGAGCCGTCGACAGCACCGGATGAGGCGTTGTCGCTGGACCTGCCTGAATTGACGGCGGAGGACGACCAGACGCGCCCCCTGGCAACTGTCCAGCCTGAGGCGGCCGAGCAGGAAGACGAGGAGATCGTGCTGGATACCTCGATGCCGGACCCGATACCGATGGCCGATCGCGCTGCCTATAAGCCGGACGATGATTCAGAAAATGTCGGTACCTTTTACGAGCGTAGCACGGTTGCCGAATCTGCCGAACAGGCGAGCCAGGACAGGCGTAAGCGACTGATTTTGGTGGCTGTATTATTGGCGGTTGTCGTCGCGGCGGCAGTATGGTTTCTGCTACCGATGTTGCCGGATTCGGCTCCTCCGCCAGTGGTCGCCTCGGCCCCGGCAGCACCGGTCAATCCGCAGCGGGTGGAGACCAATCGCCGACTGGAACAGCTCAAACACAACGTCAAGGTGTGGATGATCCAATACGGATCCGGATTCAACCCCGCTCAGGTAACCCTCGACCGCTTGCAAAAGGATCTGGGTATTGATGAGAAATCCATGCAGGATGGTTGGGGTACCGCGTTGCGGTTTGAGCCGGATGCGGGACGTTATCGGGTGATCTCAGCCGGTCCCGATAAGCAATTTGGAACCTCGGATGACCTAAAGCGGGAAGAAGCAGTAATAAAATAGTCGTGGCGGTGAAGGGTTGTGCGCAAGACGGCCCTGTTCGGCAGGGCTTGGTATCGCGGGGAGCGGCAGGCTACTGGTCAGCGCGTCCCGAATACCACAATGGTTTTGCCTTTCACGTAGACGAGTCCCTGCTCTTCCAGATTCTTCAGTACCCGCCCCGCCATTTCTCGTGAACAACCCACTATTCGACCTATCTCCTGACGTGTGATGCGGATTTGCATGCCGTCAGGATGCGTCATGGCATCCGGCTGTTTACACAACTCCAACAGCGTGCCGGCAACCCGTCCGGTCACATCCAGAAATGCCAGGTGACCGACCTTGCGGCTGGTGTGGATCAGTCGCTGGGTCAGCTGACCACCCAGGGCGTAGAGGATATCCTTGGCGTGAGCCCGTAGTTCACCGTCGAATAGCTGTTCCAGGCGTGCATAGCTGATTTCGGCCAGCATGCAGTCGGAGCGGGTACGAACCAGAACGCTCCGGTTGGACTGGGAAATGAAAAGGCCCATCTCTCCGATGAAATCACCTTTGTTGAGGTAGGTGAGGATAATCTCCTTTCCGTCTTCATCCTCGATCAATATGGTGACTGAGCCATCGACTATATAATAGAGAATATCAGCCCGATCGCCCGGATGGATAATATCCGTTTTCGCTGGGTAGCGGCGTCTGTGGCAGAACGACAGAAACGGCTTGAGGAAGGCGGGTTCCTGTTCTGGTGGCTTGATAATGCTCATGTGCGACCTTCTGGTTAAGGGCTGGGAATGAAACGTTCCACATAGGATTCTAGGTGAGCTCCTCCCGATTGTCGATCTATGCTAGGCTGCAAACCTTTATTAACTTGCGAGTATGTGATGAAAGCACGGGTAAAATGGGTTGAACAGACCCTTATGGTAGGTGAAACCGGGAGTGGGCATGCCATTGTGATGGATGGCCCCCCCGATTTTGGTGGCAGAAACCTGGGTGCCAGACCGATGGAGATGTTGCTTCTGGGTTTGGGCGGCTGCACGCAGTTCGATGTCGTGCATATTCTTCGCAAGGGCCGGCACACTGTCACGCTGTGCGAGGTGGAGCTGGAAGCCGAGCGTGCCGAGACCGAACCCAAGGTGTTTACCAAAATCCATGTCCACTTCAAACTTGCTGGCCCCGGCCTTACCGAAAAGGCGGTAGAGCGGGCGGTTAAATTGAGTGCGGAGAAGTACTGTTCTGCCTCCATTATGCTGGGACAGATGGCGGAAATAAGTCACGATTTTGAGCTGGTGACGCTCTGATCGGCTCGCGTTAGATGCGCTATATATGGAAGGACCTGGTAATGCTCGGGACTGTGCAACGCGGTTCCAATTTATCAGGGGCAGATTGGTTTGTACGCATCAGGAAAGCCGGTTCTTAAACTCCTGATAGCCAAAGGTGCGGACCATTCTTAGTCTGTCGTCTGAGGTCCAGATGGCCAGGGAGGGCAAGTTGACGCCATTGAATGTGGTGTTTTTAACGAAGGTGTAGTGGATCATGTCTTCCAGTACGATCTTGTCCCCTACCTGCAGAGGCTGCGCAAAGGCGTAGTCTCCGATGACATCACCCGCCAGGCAGGTGTTCCCTCCCAGTCGATAGGTGTAGGGTGCCGTTCCCGGCTCTCCGGCACCGCGGACGGCAGGACGATAGGGCATCTCCAGTACGTCCGGCATATGGGCGGCGGCCGAGGTGTCGAGTATGGCGATATCCATGTTGTTGCGCACGATATCCAATACCGAGGCAACCAGGGGGCCGGTCTGCCAGCCGACTGCCCCGCCGGGCTCCAGGTAGACTTCGACGTCGTAGCGCTCACGAAAATCGCGCACCAGACGGATCAGTAGTTCCACATCGTAATCTTTGCGGGTCATTAGATGTCCCCCGCCGAAGTTGATCCACTTCATCTGTGGAATCCAGTTGCCGAACCGCTCTTCGAAAGCTTTCAGGGTCCGCTCCAGGCTGTCTGCACCGCACTCGCACAGGGCGTGAAAGTGGAGTCCTTCGATGCCGTCCAGTGCCTCTGGATGGAACTCTTCCGGGACGACACCCAGCCGTGAAGTGCTGCCGCAGGGGTTGTACATATCAACGTCCACCTCCGCGACCTGTGGATTGACCCGAATGGCGCATGAGACCCCGGCAGCAAGCGCCCGTGGGCCAAATCGTTCCCATTGGCTAAAGGAGTTGAAGGTGATGTGATGTGCCAGCCGCAAAATTTCCGGGAACTCGGAATCGGTGTAGGCGGGCGCGTAGACGTGCACCTCCTTGCCAAACTCTTCCGCGGCGAGTCGTGCCTCATTCAATGAACTGGCGGTGCAGCCGTGCAGTACCTCCCGAATAATCGGAAAGGTGCTCCACATGGCGTAGCCTTTCAGCGCCAGGATGATCTTGCCGCCCGATTCGCGCTGCACCCTTTCCATCACAGCCAGATTGGCGCGCAGCTTAACCTCTTCCAGTACATAGCAGGGGGTTGGAATTCGGGAGATATCCAGAGTCATGGTATGGCTGGCCGTGCTTTACTCGGGAAGGGCGTCGACATCGATGTCCGTTTCGATATCGGTCCAGGGTAAGCCATGCTGATTGAGTGCGTCCATAAAGGGGTCGGGATCGAACTCCTCCATGTTCCAGACGCCGGGTTTCATCCATTTTCCGGTCAGCATCATCATGGCGCCGATCATGGCCGGTACACCAGTGGTGTAGGAGACGCCCTGTGCATTGGTTTCCCGGTAACACTCCTGATGATCGCAGATGTTGTAGACGTAGCGGGAGACCGGTTGGCCATCCTTGCTGCCTTTGACGATACACCCGATGTTGGTCTTGCCGACGGTGCGTGGCCCGAGGGAAGCGGGATCGGGCAATAGTGCCTTGAGAAACTGAATTGGGACTATTTCGCGGCCTTCGAACATGATCGGTTCAATCGAGTCCAGGCCGATATTTCTGAACACCTCCAAGTGTTTCAGATAAGCGTCGCCAAAGGTCATCCAGAAGCGCATGCGCTTGATGCCTTGGATGTTCTTGGAGAGCGACTCCATCTCTTCGTGATACAGCAGGTACATCTTTTTCGGACCTACCTGCTCAAAATTGAACGTGTGGTGGATCTCCATGGGTCGGGTCTCCACCCAGACACCATTTTCGAAATAGCGTCCATTGGCGGTCACTTCGCGGATGTTGATCTCGGGGTTGAAATTGGTAGCGAAGGCGTAGCCGTGGTCGCCGCCGTTACAATCCAGGATGTCCACGGTATCGATCTGATCGAAGTGGTGTTTCTGCATATGGGCGCAGAAGACGTTGGTGACACCGGGGTCAAAACCGGAGCCGAGCAAAGCCATCAGGCCAGCCTGCTCAAAGCGCTCCCGATAGGCCCACTGCCATTTATATTCAAACTTGGCCTCATCCAGCGGTTCGTAATTGGCTGTGTCCAGGTAATGCACGCCGGTCTCCAGGCAGGCATCCATGATGGTCAGATCCTGGTATGGCAGTGCGACATTGATGACCATCGCTGGATCGACCTGCTTAATCAGGGTTACCAGTTCGGGTACATTGTCGGCGTCAACTTGTGCGGTATGAATAGTTGTGCCAGTCTTTTCCGCTACCTCAGCGGCAATTTGATCACACTTGGATTGGGTGCGACTGGCCAGGTGAATTTCGCTGAATACGTCGGGGATCTGGGCGCATTTGTGCGTGACAACCCGACCTACGCCGCCAGCTCCGATAATCAATACAGTACTCATCGTATATGCGTTCCTTGAGTTAAAGGGAGAAAACCAAACGCAGGGCGCCTTCTGTCACAGTTTAGTGTCCAAGTATGACATTTCATATCGGTTCCGACTGGATAGTCGGGACCGACTATCGGGTGGCTGGTTCACGGGACGCCAGAGGGGCGCAATAATAGCAGTTGAACAGAGTACAGTCATCAGACATGTGAGCTGAAACCGCGACGCCTATCGATCACTGTTTTCCACCATTCAGACTTTCGTTGATCAGCTCGATAGGGTGCATGGACCGGATGGGCAGCCCCGCCTGGCGGATACTGCTGGCAAATTGGAGGGCGCATCCGCTGTTGCTGGTTGCCAGGATCCGTGGAGACTGTTCCCGTACCTGTTGCATGGCTCGATTGGCCAGCGCATCAGCCATATCCGGCTGCTCCTGCAAATAGCTGCCTGCCGCGCCACAACATTGGATTTGGTCGAGCAGGGTGAGTCGAATTCCCGGAATCCGGCGTAACAGCTCGGCCGGTTCGTCGGCTGCTTTTATCTGGTGCCGCAGGGTACAAGGGGTATGCAGACTGACAGCGTAGTCAAGTGGAGAGAGTTTTGCCGAATCAGGCCAGTCGCAACGGTTGAGAAATTGGCTGATCTCAAATAGCGGTGCCGCCAGGGGGTGTTGCATCAGTTGCGCGCCGCAGCCGCTGGCCAGATAGATAATCGCTTCCAGGTTTTGCTCGGCGAATGCCTGTTGATTACCCAGTGTCATCGCTTCAGCTTTATGGGGTTCGCCTGAATGCTGGTGCATGGCTCCACAGCAACCCTGATTTTTAGGGATGACCACCGCATAACCGAGACGCGTGAGCACCGCAATGGCGGCATCCAGCGCGCTGCGGTCAATCAGCCTCCCGGCGCACCCGGTAAATAACCCGACACGCCCCTGCTGGGTGGCGGCGGGTTGGTAGAGGTGCTTCCAGTTTCCCACTCTAGGGGGGACGGGCAGCAGGGCGTCCAGTCGCCGCAAGCGGTGACTGCCTAGTAGGCGGAGCAGTGGCCGGAGTCCAGAAAAACGGTAGAGCCACAAAGCTATCCGGCTCCAGCGTCGGTAAGGGGCGTGCGTGATGAGTTGCCGGACGATGCGCTGTAATGGCGGTTTGCGCTGCTTCAGGCGTATCCCGTCGATCAGCTGACTATAGTTTACGGCCGATGGACAGGCTGACTGACAGGCCAGGCAGCCGAGGCAGCGGTCCAGGTGTTGTTTGCCCTGCTCACCTTTGAGTGCGCCGCTGGCAATTCCCTGGATTAGTGAAATCCGCCCCCGGGGCGAGTCGCCTTCTTCTCTAGTTAGGGTATAGGTAGGGCAGTGGGGCAGGCAAATGCCACATTTGACACAGCGATCGGCCTCTTTAAGTAGTTTTTCGTTTTGGTTCACGGAATTTGAATGATTGGCGCTGTCTTCAATCTGGCTTAAAGATGGAGTGGGCTTATTTGGTGGTGGCGGTGGTATTAGCTGCAGAGTGTCGTAGCAGGGGGCGGTGATGTCAATTTATAAGCAATCGAGCGGTGCTGGGGGGGGTTGACATTTAAATTATTATATTAGAAGATATTAATACTTTAAATGCAATGCGCATTTTTAAGTACTCCATCCATCCTCCTTTGGTGGTTTATATTATTATAAGGCGTAGCCTCCCCTGCTACGCCTCTTTTTTTGTCTAAAATAGTTTAACTGGGCCTTGCCAGCCTGCGCTGGGTCCGGTAATATTCGCGCTCTTTTTTGAAGCGCTAGTATTGTTACTCCGCTGGAGCAAGTCAGATGACGACCGTAAGTGCAAAACCCGCAGAAGTGCGCCGCGATTGGTTCGTGGTCGACGCCACAGATAAGACCCTTGGGCGTCTCTCAACCGAGATAGCTCGTCGTTTGCGCGGAAAGCATAAACCCGAATATACGCCGCACGTGGATACCGGTGACTACATTGTTGTAGTCAATGCCGAAAAGATCCGTGTCACCGGCAATAAGATGAAAGATAAGATGTATCATCACCACACCGGTTATATTGGTAACCTGAAATCCATCAATCTGGAAAAATTGTTGGACAAGGCGCCGGAGCGTGTGATCGAGACCGCAGTCAAGGGCATGCTGCCCAAAAATCCACTGGGTCGTGCGATGTTCAAGAAGCTCAAGGTCTTTGCCGGCCCCGAGCATGCGCATCAGGCACAGCAGCCCCAGGCGTTGGATATCTAAAATCCACATAACGGAACAGAAACATGGCCCAAACCCAGAATTATGCAACCGGACGTCGTAAAAGCTCTGCAGCGCGCGTCTTCCTGAGTGCCGGCAGCGGCAACATAGTCGTCAACGGACGCCCATTAGACGAGTACTTCGGTCGCGAGACGGCTCGTATGGTGGTTCGTCAGCCGTTGGAAGTGGCTGATCTGCTGAAAAACGTTGACGTCAAAGTCACAGTTAAAGGTGGCGGTACCACCGGTCAGGCTGGTGCCATTCGTCACGGTATCGCACGTGCACTCTCCGAATACGATGAGGGTCTGCACAGCCCCATGCGTCGTGCCGGCTTCCTGACTCGTGACGCACGCGAGGTTGAGCGCAAGAAGGTTGGCCTGCACAAAGCGCGCAAGCGTCCGCAGTACTCCAAACGTTAAAAATGCCATGGAGCTGTCGTTGTTGGTGGCTCCAAGCATTTGGGGATTCGTCTAACGGCAGGACTACGGACTCTGACTCCGTCAGTGGAGGTTCGAATCCTCCATCCCCAGCCAACACAGCAACTAGCCCGCCTTGTGCGGGCTTTTTGCTGTGCTGGGGTAGGAGGGTGAGAAGCTCCAGCAGGTTCGCCGCGATTGTCGGGAGCAATCGCGCATGTCGAGCGCAGCGAGACAGCCCGTAGGGCCGAGGGCAGGAAGCCCGAGTAATCCTCCATCCCCAGCCACATAGAATTAACCCGCTCCGGCGGGTTTTTTCGTTGAAGAGGAAAAAGACTTCTGGGTGGAGGGCACGAAGTAAGTGCATGCCATCCCTGGTGAACAGCGGCGCTTTTTTTTCGGCTCCAGCCCGGGCATCCTTGCCCGGTCGTTCGACTGGCTGCGATCGTCCACTGGATGATCGGTCTAGTCTCACCCACCTAGGTTCGGCGCGGAGCGCCACGAGGAGCAAAGCGACGAGCCCGAAGGGTGAGGTCATAGGCCGAATAATCCTCCATCTCCAGCCAAATAGAAATAACCCGCTACGGCGAGATTTGTTTGCGGTTATTAACCAATGGGTGCGAGGGGGGGTAAACCCTTCTCGGACGCTCCTTGCTTAACTTAGGAGCTCATTTATAGCATCCACTCTTAAAATGCGGGCGTTTCTCTTCAGATCTTGCCGCTACGGGCTAGTAATAGAGTATGTGCTTTATAAAGCAGGCTTGAATAGAGTCTTTTTTGTAGGCTGTGTCCATTAAAGTAGCTTTTGAGTATGTGTCTCCGAATTACGCTTAATGCTATAAGTGAATCTGATTTGTCGGGTCTTTTCCCTAACTTAATGTCAGAGCTGTATTTATTTCCTTTTATATAGACGGGTGTTGAATGATTTGTTGTGAATTTGCAACAAATGAAGAAACTGTGGTTTTTTTATAAAAAAGTGTTGCAAACCCCTGTATGGAGTACTAGTATCTCCCCTGCACAGCATTTTTCGTAAATTTACTTTTAGCGGGAATCTATAATGA
>NZ_JBNKFS010000026.1:0-50238 GCF_050289425.1 Sedimenticola sp.
ATACGGTTGACGGGAACCCGGTGGTGCAGTTTGTTGCCTTGTCGGGTGACTCGATCGCGGAAGCTTCCCTGTTTTCCGACTGTTACCACTGTTCTGCTATAGCGGATATTCGCTCTGAGCTGAGCTGTTTTGGCAAAGCTGAACTGTTGGCGTTGCTGGACAGAGAGCCTTCATTGATGAAGCAGGTGCTGACCCGCTTTGCGCGGCAGATACGGGATCTGCGCCTGATCAATGAGCTGAAGAATATCCGTTCCGCAAGAGAGCGGGTGTTGGCCTTTGTCCGAGGGCAAGCGGATGAGTCCGGACAGGTGGTTTTTTCTTTATCTCTAAAAGAGACGGCGTATCGAATTGGCTTGGCTCATGAGACCTTTTATCGTGAGTTGAGCCAGCTGGAACAGTCGGGTGTATTGCAGAGGCAAGCTGGGGTTATTCGGCTGCTTTAAGCGACGATTCCTTAAATATTTCCCCGTATGATTTGAATCATACGCCGCCCTCCCTCCCTTTTCCTAGAATGACCGCCTACTAGCAGATCTTCAGAGGCATCTCATGTTTAAACCCTTTTGTATTGCAGTAACGTTACTTATTTGTTTGGTGGTCTCGCCAGCCTTTGCCGAGACGGATACACGGATCATGGTCGATTTGCCGGCGCCGATGCAGGCGCACATGCTGCAGAATATGCGTGGCCATTTGGTGGTGGTTGACCGGCTCTTGCAACTGCTTGGGGCAGGAGAACTTGATGAAGCGTCCGATTTAGCAGAGTCAGAGCTGGGCATGAGTTCCCTGGATAAACACGGAGCCAGCCATATAGCTCCCTATTACCCGGAGGGGATGCGCCAGGCCGGCACCGAATTGCATCATGCCGCCAGCCGCTTTTCCCGTACGGCTCAGGAGGGGGATGTGCCATCGGCTTATCGGGCGCTGCAAGATATCACCGCAAGCTGCGTGGCTTGTCATGCCGGTTACCGGGTGCGCTAAGTACAATTGGTTTCTTGGCCTGTCGTTTTCACACACTTTCTCTATGTTGTTAGGGCCGGCCATTCTCCCTACTATCGAGACTCCAAACCTTTCACACCATGCCTCAGGATCTAGTTTGAGTATCTATCTCGTTCTATAGACGTAGAGTTAATGCTCAACAAGCCGTCCGATCTGTATGTGCCATCAAGGAGCGATCGATGAAAATGTTCAAAGTCCCACTGCTGTTGTCACTGCTGTTTATTACTCCACTGGCTACGGCGGAGATGATGCGTACACCGTCACCCTCCGGTGCGGCGGTCTACATTATTTCACCGGCCGATGGCGATACGGTTCCCCGCACCTTTGTGGTGACCTTTGGCTTAAAGGGGATGGGTGTGGCACCGGCCGGTACGGAAAAGGAGAAAACCGGCCATCATCATCTGCTGATTGATGGCAAGATGATGCCGGCAATGGATCAGCCTTTGGGTAAGGAGATCAAACATTTTGGTGGCGGCCAGACCCAGGCCGAGCTGACCCTGAGTCCGGGTAGGCATACCCTGCAGTTGATTCTGGGTGACAAGGGGCATGTTCCCCATGATCCACCGGTGGTCTCCGATGTGGTGACGGTTACCGTCAAATAACAGGACAACCCTCCATAAGCCGCACTGTCTGTCTCGAAGGCAGTGCGGTATACCGCACAGTGCTTCGGTAGTCCCTTTCCCCCTCATCCCAAGCGGTCGTTCTCTTCCCCGTCAACCGGCCGGATAGTTCCCATACGTTGCACGCCCAGTTGTCATGAAGGCTTTACCTGAAGCGATTGCACTGGTTTGTATCATGACTTGCTGAGGGGAGGGGTGCCGGCGCACATTTTGTGTGCGTAAGGAATGAGGATTCTTGATCGTTATTTTTATTAACCTATTGTATTAAAAGCGTTATTTTGATTTGGCACAGGCTATGCTGAGCGATTGGCAGTCGACCGCGGTTATGTGGTCTTTTGTTTGATACATCACATTGCATGAAGGTAGGTCCAATGAAGCTGAAAAAATTATCCGTCGCCTGTTGTCTTGTGCTCGGTTCTTACACCGGGTTGGTGTTGGCTGAGGATGCAAGTCCCATCAGTGCCAACGTGGCCCTGACGTCAGACTATGTCTGGCGGGGTACGTCGCAGACCGATAACGGACCGGCCATCCAGGGCGGCTTTGATTTTGCCCACGCCAGCGGTTTTTATTTGGGGGTGTGGGGTTCCAATGTCGATTTCAAAAGTGATGCCAATGTAGAGTTAGATCTCTATGGCGGTTACAGCACCGAATTTGCCAGCGGCGTTGGCCTGGATGTGGGCGTGATTCACTACGATTATCCCAGTGAGTCCAATATCAATTTTGAAGAGGTTTATCTGGGGCTGAGTTATGACTTCCTCAGTGCCAAGGTTTCGCATGACCCGGACAATGACAACACTTATTGGGAAGTCGGCGCCGACTTTACCTTGCCGCAGGATTTTGGTCTCGGCTTGCATGTCGGTTATAACGATCCCGATAGCGGCCAAGAGGTCACAGACTGGAAAATAGGCGTGACCAAATCGTTCTATGGCGTCGATTTTGAACTGGCCTATACCGACACCGATGCCAGTAATAACTCCCTGGCTGATGGCCGCGGTATCCTGACTATCTCAAAAAGCTACTGATAATACCCCCCCGGGGCGGCATCCATCCGCCCCGGTGCCTGAAAGTCTGTGACGGTGACACCGCCTGTCGTGTGCTGCCGTATCTTCAATAAAGTAGAAGTGATCCCTATCATTGCCCACTGTTCCCCTGCAGTGGTGGAGTCCCATTTCTTTTTTGGCTTGATATAAATCGAGGCCACTGTCCATAAAAATCAGATCTTAGAGCGATTCGCCGGAGTGCTGAGCGTCGTTTATTGGTACTGGTCCCAGCCAGCTAAGCGCGGCTGATTCGCGCTGAACAAGCAGGCTTGACGACCGCCGACCGCCGGCATCCGCCTACCACGGAAAGCCGTCTATTTACTCGGGTGCCCTCCGAGTGAATGGGCAGGGTGCTCTGTGTGCTGTGTTCCGCTATCCTCTACCGGATAGTCTTAACCAAGGAGGTTGTGGATGAAACCAAGAATCAGCATGATTACCCTGGGCGTCAGGGATATGGAAAAGTCTATTCGTTTCTATGAAGAGGGGCTGGGATTCCCGCGCATGGAGTCACCGCCAACGGTGGCTTTTTTTACCCTGAACGGCAGTTGGCTCGGCCTGTATGGCCGTGAAGCGTTGGCGGAAGATGCCCAGGTGTCGCCGGAAGGGAGCGGCTTCAACAGCTTTGCCCTGGCACACAATGTGGAAAGCGAAGCGGAAGTGGATACGCTGCTCGCCCAGGCGGTGGCGGCGGGAGCCACCCTGGTAAAGCCGGGGCAAAAAGTGTTTTGGGGCGGTTATTCGGGATACTTCAAAGACCCGGACGGTCATCTCTGGGAGGTGGCGCATAATCCGTTCTTTTGGATTGGGCCGGCCGATTGATTTTATAGTTATTCGGCAATGCGGCAGTTATTGCCGTGCAGAGGTAAAGCGATGCAAGAGCGTTCATCAACCGGGGTTTATCCGGACTTGGTCTGGTTTGAGGATTTTACTATCGGCCAGCAGTTTGAATACGGTGACTGGGAGATGCGTCGCGACGAAATGATCGCCTTTGCCTCTTTGTATGATCCCGAGCCGTTTCATCTGGATGAAGCGGTGGCCGTTGCCCAAGGGTGGGGCGGACTGATTGCGTCGGGTCCACAGGTGGCGGCGATCTGGCGCCGCCTCAGCAAAGAGGCGTTTCCCAATGCCGAGACTGTGATCTCCCCCGGTTGGGACAATATCCGCTGGCTGAAACCGGTGTTCGCCGGTGACCATCTCATGGCGCGGACGGAGATTAGCGAAGCGCGTGAGCTGGGTAGCCGTCCCGGTGAAGGTATGCTCAAACTGCAGAATACGATTTCCCGCCAAGGTGATGAGGTAGTGGCGACGCTCAGTTCCACCTGGTTTGTACGCCGGCGGCCCGGGTAGCGAGAAGGCCGACTGTAGGAGGCCCCCGTGTCTGCCCTTTTACCGGTGTCGCCGGCATCCTGACAACCTTTCTCGTTCCCACGCTCCGCGTGGGAATGCCTACTTCGCGATAACCGCGTGGGAATACCTACTGCGCAATAACCGCGTGGGCACAAAAGACGTGCCACCCTACCAGGCTTAGGTAACAGATAAGCTGATATCTTTAGGATCCCGTCATGCCGGCATGAACCGGAATGACGGGTTTAGTGCGAGATGACGGGGTCAGTGAAGTTTTCCCATAAACTCTGCGGAATATCCTTTTTGGAGATAGCGGACATATCCAGCCAACGGCCATTGGCCGAGTTTTTCGCCGCCCGACGAAGAACCTATACTTTTAGCTGTAGGGCCGTTGCGGCATGACCAAACGGCCGCACTGTTATGGAGGGGATTATGCTGTTTCGCAAGACCGCCATACTCGCGCTCTTCCTGTTGCTGACACTGGCTGGCTGCGCCTCGGTGCAGGAGTTGCGTGACCGGCGCATCACCGAGAACCAGGGGCTGTTCGATGCGTTTCCGGTGGCGATACAGGAGCAGGTTCGCCAGGGTCGGGTTGAGATCGGGTTTACCGGCGATATGGTGCGGCTCGCCTGGGGTGAGCCGGACCAAGTCTTTACCCGCACCACCCGCGAGAAGCGCGCCACTGTATGGGGCTATACCCGTATCCGCCATACGCCCCAGTTGGATCGCATGAGTATTCCCGTCTATTACCTGGACAGCAATGGACAGCAGCGGGTCACCTTTCGGAGTGTTTGGATTAACAGTGAAACCCGTGAGGCATACACGGTGGCACGGGTGGAATTTGTCGACGGACAGGTCTCCGCCATCGAGCAGTTGCAGCGGGATGAGGACGGATTGTAGGTGCGGCTCCGGTGTGGCGGTTTGGCACGGCGGGCACGTTTTTGTGCCACTACGCGGAAGGCTAGAGACTGTGCTGTAGCTTCAGCCGCAGCTGGATTTTCTTGGCCTGCTTGAATGCCTCTTTCAGCATCAACCGGTGCAATTCATTCAGGGTATCGGGGTCGACGCGATTGACATCATCCGGATCCTCTGCCAGCAACTGCTGACGGAATCGAAAGCGCTGTATCAGATAGAACGACTCCACCTCGCCGGCCACCTGTTCGGGCGACAGTTTGAGCGGCTCCGCTACGGCTCGTAACCGGTCACCGGTACTGGTGGCCCAGATCCCGTACATCAGACTCCAGATCCGGGCTGCATCGACGAATGGCCGGGCGCCAAAGCGTTTTAAATCGATGCTGTGGGGGTGCTCGATGCCGCCGTCATAGACAAACCCGCCAGTCCAGCCCAACGGTGGTGCGCAGGTCAAGGCCTCTTCGGCCAGGGCACGCAGGAAGCGCGGGTGTTGCGGTGGTTGCGGCAACAGCCAGGTGCGCAGTGCATCCACCAATTCGTAGCGGCCATACAGCGGCCGGAAATCGAAAAAGATGGTGCTGTTCAACAGCGCTGTGGGATCGGGAGTGCGCAGCCATTCGCTGAAGTGACCCTTCCACTCATCGAGACTCAGGCACCAGGCTGGATTGCCCGCCATGATACCGCCACGACAGAGGGTAAAACCGCAGGCGTCCAGCCCTTTGTTGACGGCGCGGGCAAAGGGGAGGAAGGCGTCGCGCAGACGGGCGGCACTGGCCGCATCGTCCGCCTGAAACACCAGGCCGTTATCCTGGTCGGTGGAGAAGGTCTGTTCCAGGCGGCCCTCGGAACCCATGACCATCCAGCACCAGGGTACGGCGGGCAGATCGAACTCATTCTCGACCAATTCGATGATGCGCATCACCACCAGATCGTTCAGGGCCGACATCCAGTGGCAGATGGCTTCGGCACTCATGCCGCCGTTGAACAGTTCGGCGCCGCGCTGGCGGATGGCGGCGGCGGCCCGCGACATGCTCTCCACGTCCATGGCGGCGGTGACCGATTCAGCCAGCAGGTCGGCACCTCCGCCGCGCAGTCCAAACAGGTCGGCGCGGGAGATGACGTTGTAGAGGCGGCCATCGGTTTCCTGCAGCACAATATGCCGGACCCCCCGCTTGGCCATTAGGACGGTCGCCCGGTGGGCCGGGGCATCGGCCGGCAGGCTGAGCGGGGCCGCCGTCATCATGCCGGCTACCGGTTCGTCCAGACCGCCGCCATCCAGGGTGATGGCATAGACCAGGTCATTCAGGGTGACAATACCGAGCGGCAGGTTTTCCCCCTCATCCACCACCACCAGGGTGTCGGCCTGCATCTGATTCATGCCCGCCAGAGCTTCCCGTACCGTGGCGGATGGAGGAAGCGTCAGCGGGGGGCGTTGTACCAGGTAACGTAAAGGCCCCTCGACAAATCCCGGCCCGGATGCCTGGGCGTAACTGCCGCCCATGTCCGATGTGCCGTCTCTGTTGCGTTCCATAGCGAAATATCCTCCCTATGCCGATGGCTCAAGCAGGGCCTTCACCTGACTGATCAACTCACGTGTCGAGAAAGGTTTGGTGATGTAGGCGTCGGCTCCCAGCGCCAATCCCTTCTCTTTTTCCGCATCGCGACCCTTGGCGGTGAGCATGACAATGCGGATGTTGGCCAATGTCGGGTCCTGCCTGACCGTTTCGCAAACCTGGAAACCGTCTAGTTTTGGCATCATGATGTCGAGCAGTACCAGGTCAGGTCGCTCCTCGCGGATCAGCCTCATCCCCTCTTCGCCGTCATGGGCGACGGACACCTCAAAGCCTTCCCGTCGCAGCAGGTAATCAACAGAGATGGCGATATTCTTTTCATCATCCACGATCAGTATATGTTGGCTCATCACTTGGCCCCGTCTCGTTGGAAGGCAGCGGGTCGCTGCCTTTTGGCATCTTAAAAGAGAAGATAGCACCCTTTCCGGGTTGGCTTTCCACCCACAGGGTTCCACCAAAGTGTTCAATGATCTGGCGACTGATCGGCAGCCCCAGTCCGGTACCCATGGAATTGGCCGTGCCATCATCATCGCCGCGCTGGAATTTCTCGAAGATCATCTCTTGTTTGTCCCGTGCGATACCCGGACCGTTATCCGCCACGCTGACCTGATAGCTCTCCCGGTTATCCGTCAGCGTGACGCGGATCTTGCCGCTGTCGCCGGGAACAAATTTGACGGCGTTCGAGAGTAGATTGAGCATCACCTGCATCAGGCGGTCATGGTCCGCCCAGACCTGGAAGTCACCGTCCGGAATGCGGGTTTCGATCACCGCGCCTTTGTCTCGAACCAGTTGCTCCGTGGCTTCGATCGATTGTTGGATCATCCGGGCCAAGTTCACTTCGCCGGTGGTCCATTCACCACGTCCGGATTCGATCCGCGCCAGGTCCAGGACCTGGTTGACCAGCCGGGTCAGGCGCTCAGTCTCGCTGACGATGATACCAAGAAAGCGTTTACGGTCTTCCAGCTGAATCCTGGGATCGTCGAACAGCATCTCCGAGAAGGCGCGGATAGAGGTGAGCGGGGTGCGCAGTTCGTGGGTGACCGATGACATGAAATCATCCTTCAGCTGGTCCAGCTCTTTCAGCCGATCATTCGCCTCGCGCAATTCCGCCGTGGCCGCTTCCAGTTCACGGGATTTCTTCTCCAGCTCTTTGCTGTAGGCGCGGATGCGCGACGCCTCGTCCAGGATCCCCATCACCTCATCCAAACCCAGCGGCTCTTCCTGGGCTACCGAGGCCACCATGACCCGGGCCGATGCGCTGCCGATGGCGCCGGTCAGTAGGGTTTCGGCAAAATGTACGGTCTCTGCATCCGCCGGTTTTGAGGGGTTATAGGTATCGCCACGGCGGTCCGAGAATGCGGCAAATGCCTCTTCCACTTTGTTACGCCCGAGGAAGCGGACGGCCAGGCGCTTCAACTCGGCGACCTCGGCGCTTCCTCGCCACAGTCCGACGGCCGGGCGGTCATATTTCATGGCATCCACAAACAGGCTGGCCTGGGCGGTCTCTTCCGCATTCGGCGGCTTGATCAGCGAGACGATCAGGTAGGCACCGATGTTGGCGGTCAAGCTCCAAAACAGGCAGTGGCTGATCTCATTCATCTCCTCCAGACCAAACAGTGCTTGGGGTTTTAGCAAGGCAATACCGAACGGACCGTATTCGAGGAAAGCCGACGGCAGCCAGCCGGATTTGGCAAATGAGGGTAGCAGCAGGGTGTAGAGCCAGATGGTGAATCCGGCACCCAGTCCGGCCAGAGCGCCCGCCCGGGTGCCGCCGCGCCAATAGAGGCCGCCGATCATGGTGGGGGCGAATTGTGCCACCGCGGCAAAGCTGATCAAGCCGATGGAAACCAGCGCATAGGCTTCGCCGGCAACGTGGAAATAGGTATAGCCGAGCAGCAGGATAGCGAAAATGGCCCCGCGCCGGACCCGCAGCAGCACCGCGGTGAGATCGGCCGGTACGGTGCGGCTACGCCAATGACGCAGCAGGAGCGGCATGACCAGATCGTTGCAGACCATGGTGGAGAGGGCGATGGTCTCGACAATCACCATACCGGTGGCCGCCGACAGTCCGCCGATGTAGGAGAACATGGCCAGCCACTCTTGTCCGTGTGCAATGGGCAGGGTCAATACAAAGGTATCGGCATCGATATTACCGTTGGGAAACGCCAACTGGCCGGCCAGGGCAATGGGCAGGACAAAGATGTTGATCAGTAGCAGATAGAGCGGAAACAGCCAAACCGCACGGGTAATGTGCCGTTCGCTGCTACTCTCTACCACAGCCACCTGGAATTGGCGCGGCAGCAGGATCACCGCCATCGCCGCCAGGAATGAGAAGGAAAACCAGTTCAGGTCAGAGACGGAGGTGGCGTGCATCATGGATTGCATCAGTCCGGCCTGTTGCGCCTGCTGCATCACATCGGAAAAGCCCTGGTAGAGACCGAATGTGACAAACAGGCCTACCGCTGTCAGCGCCACCAGCTTAACAATGGATTCAAAGGCGATGGCCGCCACCATTCCTTCATGCCGTTCACTGGCGTCCAGGTGGCGGGTACCGAACAGGATGGTGAACAGTGCCAGTAACAGGGCCACATAGAGGGCGGTGTCCTGCCATATGGGTAGGGCGGCCGTCTTGCCCGGCATGATGATCTCAGGGTAGTGCCGGAAGATAGTAAAACTGTTGGAGACCGCTTTCAGTTGCAAGGCGATATAGGGCACGATGCCGACCACCGCGATGACGGTTACCAGACCGCCCAATAGATGGCTTTTACCGTGACGGGATGAGATGAAATCGGCAATCGAGGTGATGCGCTGGGATTTGCTGACCCGGATCATCTTCAGCAACAGGAACACCCAGAGTGCCGCGCCCAAGGTGGGGCCCAGATAAATCGGCAAGAAACCGATACCGCTCTGCACCGCCCGCCCGACGCTGCCGTAATAGGTCCAGGCGGTGCAGTAAACGGCCAGCGACAGGGCATATACCGTTGGGCGGTCGATCACCGACCGGCCTTGATCGGCGCGCCGGTCGGCCCAGTAGGCGATGGCAAACAGCAGGCCGAGATATAAAAACGAGATGAGAATAATCAACGGGCCGCCGAGCATATCAACACCTCAATCCGGCGGGTGTCTCGTAGGCGTGCTCGGGCATCATTTTTTACTGCCTATGATCAGGGCCATAGCGGCAATCAAAATGGCCCAAACGGAAAACAGGTAGAAGTAAATCAGCGGAATACCGAACCAAAATTCCGGCTTATCAAACAGTGACACAATCGGTGAAAACAGCAACAGCATACCGGTGAGAAACACCGCCAGCAGCCGTTGACTGGTCAGAATTGCTCGCCTCACCCAAGCCCCCTTTTAAGTGCATTTTATTCGCCTACGGAACATCTGATTAATTCAGAGGTTCCAGCAGTACAAGGATGTGCTGCCATTTTCAGTGACTGTAAGCCATTGAAAATGAAGAAAACGAAAAATCACATTTTTTGTTTTCGTGCGCTGATTAAAGCCAGGGATGGCTTTAATCAGGATTTCTCTAAGTATAGGACAAGGGGATACGCCAGGTTGGCAATAGGGCAACCTATGACGTTACCGGGTCAGCTATCTGCTCCAAGTTGTTAGATGCGCGGCACGCGGCTTAACGCATCGGCGGTTTGGTTTCACCCCGGTCGCTTAGCGTGCTCCGATCAACTCGATCGGGTAGCCATCCGGATCTTCCACGAAGGCGATGATGGTGCTTCCCGCATTCATCGGTCCGGCATCGCGTAAAATCTTACCGTCTTGTGCTTTGATCTGTTCGGTGGCCTGGTAGACATCGTCCACTTCAATGGCAATATGGCCGTAACCGTTGCCCAAGTCGTAGGCTTCCACGCCCCAGTTATAGGTCAGCTCTATTACGCTCTGCTCCGCTTCAGCGCCGTAACCAAGAAAGGCGAGGGTGAATTTCCCCTCAGGATAATCCTGTTGCCGCAACAGTTTCATACCCAGGATCTGAGTATAAAAGTCGATCGATCGCTGCAGATCGCCGGTGCGTAACATGGTGTGGAGTATTCTCATCGCTCTGATCTCTTGTTGAGTTGCGGTCAGGATGCCTGTATTTGCCCGGTCGGGTCGGATTCCAACTCTTCGCTCAGGCGGATCGGTGTGTGGTTGTCAGGATTGGCGCCGCTGACATCGGCATAAAAGGCGCGGATCTGCGCCATGTCTGCTGAAATATCGCCGCTAGGGAGGAAGCTGAGTCCAATGCGGACCGTTTTAGTCCGGTAGTCGAGTGCACCGCAAAATATCGGGACTTTTGCGGCCAGGGCAATGCGGTAAAAACCGGACTTCCAGTACTCCCGTCTCCCGCGAGTACCATCCGGCGTGATCGCCAGTACCATCCTGTCGGCGTTTTTCAGTTGTTGGGCCATCTGTTCGGCGATGCCTGCTGGATTGGATCGGTCGACCCCTATCCCCCCCAGCCAGCGCATAAACCCACCGTATGGCCAGCGAAACAAGGTATGTTTGCCGATCCAGTTGACCCGTAAACGGAGCAGGTAGGCGGCGGCAAGACCGATAGGGAAATCCCAGTTGCTGGTATGGGGTGCGGCGATCACGACAAAATTGGTGCCGGTGGGAACCTCTCCCTCCACTTTCCAGCCCAGCAGGGTCAACAGCCCTCGACCGATCCAGTAGCTGACCAGACTGGTGGATGGACAATCATGGGTGATACGGGGGCTACGCATGGCTACTCTTCAACGGACCCGAGGTCAAACCGCATCCCTTGGCTGGTAACACCAAGATGGCTCTGGCCCTCATGCTCAAACATCTCGCCGATATCCACCAGTGACAGGTAGACGCTGCGGTTGATCAGGGCGTCCAGGTTGTCCCTGAAGTGGATGTAGGGGCGTGGTTCGCCGGTGGTGGGATCAAATTCGACCCGGATCGGGTGCGTCGCATCGGCTACCACTTGGTCCCCCAGGTTGGTGGTGAACAGCAGGGCCGGTTGTGGCTCGTTAATCTGTTCCATCTGCACGATCACATAGGGGGCGTCATCGACTTGAATGCGCATCTTCTCCGCGGGTGTTAGCAGGTAGTATTCACCGTCCGTCTCCCGGCGCAACACCGAGGCAAACAGTTTGACCAGTTGTTCGCGCCGGAACGGACGCCCCTCGTGGTACCAGGTTCCGTCGCTGGCGATGCGGATATCGATATCACCGCACTGGCTCGGGTTCCACGGCTGATGGGCGGTGCTGTGAGCTTCGCGCTGTTGGATCTGCTCCAGGATATTGTCGAGTTTGGACATGGTGTTCTGCAGTGGCAAATATCGAGTGATTATCTCAAAGAATAGACAAGAGCGTGACGCCCGTTACTCTATGCCGGCCAACTTATATCAGACGACAAAGAATGTCGGCGTCACCGGGGCAGAGATGGGAAAATTCCTGCGTCTGGCGGATACTTGCCGGTGTCTCTTCACGGCGAACATCACGAAAGCCCAGATGGCGGAAATAGTCCGCGGCAGTGGTGGTGAGTAGATACAGCGTCGTGGCGCCCTGTTCCCGGGCTATGTTCTGGATATGCGATATCAGCGCCTCGCCGATACCTTTGCCTCGGGAAAGGGGGCTTACCACCAGAGAGCGTAGCAGCGCTTCCCGGCCGTGGCACTCAACGCCGGCCAATGCGACAACCGTACCATCCATCAGAGCGAGATAGAACTGCGCAGGCGTATTGTGGTCGATATCCTCGGTCGGCAACCCAACCGATCGCAGCATTTGTTTGACGATATCGAGATCGCTGGCGGGTATGATTTGCATCGGTCCTCCTTTAACGGCTGAGACCAAGTTTAACCTATAGAGGGGCGTCCGGTGGATCCCTGTTGGCCGCTATCTTTTGACTGTTATCCTGAGAGTTTGCTATGCCGCGTTGGTTGATCCTATGGCGAAGGGAGGCCGCTCCCACTCTGTCGCTGGCCGCTCCACTGGTGGTTGCCCAACTGCTGCAGGTTGGGATGGGATTCATCGACACGGTGATGGCGGGGCGGATCAGCGCTTCAGTTCTGGCGGCGGTCGGTTTGGGCGCCTCGCTTTGGGGGCTGATGCTGCTGGGTTGTATCGGTGCGACACTGGCGATTTCCCCCCTGGTTGCCCATCTGAACGGGGCCGGGGACGATGGGGCGATCGCCGCTGAATTTCACCAGGGGCTCTGGGTCGCCATACTGGTCGGTGTGGCGGCGGTACCCATCACTTATGGGATGGCGGCGGCGTTGCCATCACTGGCCATCGATCCGGAAATTGCCCCGCTGGCCGGTGACTATCTTCGGGTCAGTGCCTGGGGCATGCCGGGACTCTGCCTCTATCTGGCGCCGCGTTATCTGAATGAAGGCTTGAGCAACACCAAGCCGGTGATGCTGATACAACTCTTGCTGCTCCCGCTCAATATATTCGGTAACTACCTGTTTATGTTCGGCGGGTTCGGTTTTCCAGTGATGGGGGCGGCGGGCGCTGCATTGTCAACCGCGATCGGGCTCTGGGTCGGGGCGGTGATGATGTTCCTCTATCTGGTTCGCGGTCGGCGTTTCCGGCATTTGTCCCTGTTTGCCGCACTTTCTGGGCCACGCCCGAAAGAGATTGCCCGAATCCTGAAATTGGGCCTGCCGATCGCGGTCTCCATCATCATGGAGGTGGGTATGTTTAGCGCGGTGGCGATCCTGATGGGAAGCCTGGGTAAAGTGGAGATGGCGGCCCACCAGATCGCGCTCAATTACGCCGCCATGATGTTTATGTTGCCGCTGAGTATCTCGCAGGCTGTGACCATTCGGGTTGGCCATGCGGCAGGTGCCGGGGATATGGTGCTAGCCGTTATCCGGGGTCGGGTGGGGGTGGTGATGGCGGGCGCCATCATGGCCCTGTCTGCCACCCTGCTGTTGCTGTTCCCGGAGCTGATTGTGGGTCTCTACACAAATGATGCGGCAGTGGCAAAGATGGCCATGACCCTGCTGTTTGCCGCGGCCCTGTTTCAGTTCTCAGACGGGCTGCAAGTTTCGGCGTCGGGTGCGTTGCGCGGATTGAAAGATACCGCTGTGCCGATGTTTATAACCATGTTTGCCTACTGGGCCGTCGGCTTCCCTGCCGCCTGGGTCATTGGCATAGAGTGGGGGGTAGGCCCGCAGGGGCTCTGGGGTGGGCTGGCGGTGGGTCTGACCACGGCGGCGTTGTTGCTCAATCTGCGTTTTTATCTATTGGGTAGAGAACAGCTTGTTTCGAGGTAACCGACGATGCCGCACCTCTGGCACCTTGGCTTAAGTGGGTGCACAGAATAGGTCAGTCCGCCTTCTTCTCCGATATCATGATGCGGATGCTTTAAGGATGATGATTTAATAAGTGGCTAATATCGGTTATGTCGCGTGATAAAAGTCCGTTGAATTGCCGTGCCAGCCGGTATTCGGGTTAAAACCTTCCGGCAGCATCGTAAAAAGTTGAATAGACAAAAGTCTAATTCCCGCCACAGCTAGACTTATGTCGAATAAACCAATTGATAACGTAAAAATAATCCCTGTCAGCAGATGATACCGGTGCTCCCTTGCCACATCCCGGGGCGCACTTGAACTGCATATCACAAATAGAACAGGAGGATTGAGGATGAGTTTACTGGTTGCGTTATCAATTAGTATCAGCGTGCTTGGCGGTATTGCGACGTGGGCGTTTTTGTCGGCCTGGAGTGGGCCGGTGCTTATTTGGGCAGCGTTTGTCGCCTGGGGCTGTTTCTACCATTCAGGTGGCGATGAAGCGGCGCTGAAAAATACCCTGGTTGGCAATCTGTTTGGTGTAGTGTGTGCGTGGGTCGCTGCCCTGGTGATTCTGTCGATTCCGATGGCCGCCACCCTGACCCTGCCGGTATGGGCCGGTATTGTGGTAGCCGCTACCGTACTGGTTGTGGTGCTGGCAGCGCATATTCCGGCGTTTGCTGTCATTCCGGCTTCCGTCTACGGTTATGCGTCCACCTTCGCTTTCTTGTTACAGACTCCACAGGCATTATCGGTAGACAGTATGACCGCGGTGAATTTTGGCAATGCGCTGCTGATCGTGCCGGTGTCCATGATCCTCGGGGCGCTGTTTGGTTATGCCTCGGCCAAGATTGGCGGCGTGTTGGTTAGCAAACAGCCCGCCACCGCCTGACAATAGTGGACCCATTCGATTGAGACCTCGTGCACGACGGATCCTGCCGTTCGGTGGATTCCGTCGTGTCATATCGATCTACTCCTGGTGGTTTTTTTATTTAGCCCGTACCCCAGCTACTCGTTGCGTGCGTGTCCACGTATCTATCGCACGGGGCATTGTTAATGCTGTTGCATGATTTTTGCGCGTTGTACATAGTCTTGATAAGCGGGAATGGCGATTGCGGCGAGAATACCGCTAACCATTAGGATGGGCATCAGCAATCCCAGAATCTTCACGCCAGCGGGATTGGGGCAGGGCTCAGGCCCATAGCGGTTGGGTCCGTGGGTACCCCTGGCAAAGATGAGATAGAGGGCCAGCAGTATATTACCCACCGGCACGATAAACAGTACGCTGAGCAGGCCTGTGTGGTTGAGATCATTGAGCCGTCGTTTGGTATAGACGATGCTGGTCGCGAACAGAAAGAGATAGATCAGGATTAACAGGATAGGCATCCCGTTAACCAGGGCATCGGATGATACAGTAACCGTGCTGAGCAGCGTTATCAGTATATTGGACAGCAACATGAGGCCGGTTCCGTATGCCAGATAGCGCAGTCGACCGATACGACCCGAGACAGCAAAGATCCGCGGTTGATAGGTGTAGGTGTCGATGGATTCGACCGCTGCGGTCGGTGTTTGATAGGGATTGGTCTCTTCCATGAACATAGGCTCCGTAGATTCAGACTACTGGGATATTAAATCTTGGTGCCGTTGAGCGCAACGTGGTCTCAAGCTCTTTACTACAGGCTTTTACCGTCGATCACCTTGCTCTCCATGCTGAGCGGATCGAGCCCTTCGATGCAGCCGAGGTTAACCCGGAAGTGTCCCGGCAGACGCAGCGTCTCATGGAACGGGTAGATACCGCAGGTTTTACAGAAATAGTGCTTGGCTACCCCGTTGCCGAACCGGTAGATAGCCAGTGCGCCCGGTTTGGCATCTATCCGTAGCGCTTTGGCCGGAAGTGTAAAGTCAGACATCAGCGCGCCTTTGCGGACACAGATGGAACAGTTGCAGCGAAGACCGCTGCTGATCTCTTCCTGTTCAAAGCTGAAGCGGATATCGCCGCAATGGCAACTGCCGTTATAGGTGTTCATAAAAGTCTTCCTCTGGAAGGTTATGCTCTCCGCTGAGACCGGGATTCGCCTGTACTAGATCAATCATTGGTGGAATCGCTTGTGCTAGGATTCAGTTCGGGAGTGCCTGTTTTGGCACTGAGGCAAGTATAGCCGGCATGTCGTAAAGGTTCACAGGGGGTGCGGCCCATCAACTATTGATCGGGCATCGACGGGGCGAGATTTGGAGTAGGGTAGCATGTCAGAGCATGTGGCCGAGAAGCGAGATACAATTATTGCGGCACTGGGTTTTCCCCGGTTACTGATGGAGCGTGAAATCAAGCGGCGCGCCTGCCCACAACATTATCACTTCAATGAACAGGCCGAGGAGTGTGTCGACTGCCTCTATATTCTAGAGTGCCAGAGCTTCAGCAAGCAGCTGGCTGAGCCGGAGCTGATGCAGGCGTCTGCTCGCGAGTTGGCTCGATTGCTGCAATTTGGTTTTGAATATGTCAGTTATCAGCCGGAACGGCAGGACCATGAAACGGCGCGTTGCGCCTGTGAATTGTGTGACTGGATACGTGCCGTGACACCCATGGTCGATTTGGGCTGAATCTATTCCCTGTTGAACAAACGCCGGGTCCAGCGGTCCGGCATGCCGCTTTCCAATTGATTGGCGGCGTGGCGCTTCCAACCGGTCGACAGGGTTTTGTGTTCCGCTAGCAGTTCCAGGTCTTCACGGCAAAATGGCCGGTTATAGAGGATATCCAGACAGGTGTGCACCGATAGGTTGGAGGTGGAGAGTTCGTGAAGCTTAAGGCTGTCACCCGGACTGACTTTGCCCTCCTGCAGTACCCGATACAGCCAGCCGATACGCCCCGATGTCTGCATGATCAGGGACATCTGGGGATAACCAAAGCGGATATTCAGTTTGAAACAGGGAGAGCGGGGTTGGCTGACCTGTAGGACAGCCTCCCCCAATGTGAAGATATCGCCGATATTAATCTGCTCTTCGAGCAGGCCGGTATCGGACAGATTTTCACCAAAAGCGCCGGGGGCAAACGGGATGGCGGTCGGCGCCAATGCCATGGCTTGCCAGAAGCGCTCCCAGTAAGTGTAGTGCTCCTGGGGATAATAGTGCAGCGCGCGCTCTACCCCGCCGTGGTGCCGCCGATCTTGTTGCTCATCGCCAGCCAAACCTCGCAAACCACAGTGCAGTGGGGTGTTAATCGGTTGTTTGTGGATCGCGCTCTGCGTCTCGCTGTTAAGTGGTGCGGTGGCGCCGGTTAATATCAACGTGCTCATAGCCTAATAAAACCTGGGCGATTTTACCGCCCGATACTTTGGTGGTGGCCGATATTCTGTATAAGGGCCACATGAATCGTAGTTACAGGACCCGCCTGGATTGCCAGTAAGCGGATTGCCAGTAAGGGCTGTCCAGTGCGGAGATCATGACACCGCTACTTTTTGAGGCGTGTAGGAAGCGATTCTGTTCCAGGTAGATTCCCACATGTTGTGTGATGCCGTTGATCTTGAAAAAAATCAGATCGCCAGTCATCAGCTCTGCGCGGTTGACCGGAATGCCGAAGCCGGCTTGCTGGCTGGTGGTGCGGGGTAGCGAGCGACCCAACTGAGAGCGGTAGGTCAGCTGGACGAATCCGGAGCAGTCTATACCGGAGCGGCTCTGCCCTCCCAGACGGTAGGGTGTGCCCCTCCACACCTGATGTTGCCGGTAAAGTCGCATAAGGAGGGTTTTATCATCTTCCACCGGTCTTAGCCTGGCATCCCCCACAAGGGCGCCGGCAGGCGGCGGTCTGGTTGTAACACCGCCACAGGCGCTCAATAACAGCAACAGGGAGATCAGAATCAGTCTACGCATAGCTCAACCGTTGTCAGCCCGTCGGCGACTATTTAAACCGCGAGGTCGTCAATCACCGTCATCCTAAGATAATAGCAGTGATTGGCAGATGCTCGCATGGCTGCGCGATTACGGTCAGAAAAATGTCGAACCGGTCTCAGCCTGGCCAATCCAGTCGAGGAAGCGGTCTGTGTGTTCTGACCCCTCAGGTGGTGCCCAGGCGGCAATTTCGGCGGCCGAAGAGGGGTTGTAGGGTCCCTGTTTTATCTCCAGGATGACGGCTTCCGAATCCTGCGGATAGAGCGTATGCCACGTGCCGGGCTGCAGTTCGATTCCATGGACGGCCGAGCCGGCCGTGAGTATAAAACGTTCTTTAATTCGGCCCTGCGGGTTGAATATTACCAGGCCGACACTACCCTGGAGCGCCAGTATCAGCTCCCACTGATGCGATTGGAGATGAGCATGGGGGCGCACATAAGTGCCCTGGACCAGACCGATGCAGACTCGCTGAACCGGTTCGTCATAACTGCGATGCAGATTCAGGTGAGCCCGCTTGCGTGGACTGCGGTGCGCGTCATTCAGTAATTGTTGATACAGCGGTTGGTCAATTGTCTGCCGCATCGTCTTCCTGGGAGGTCGATTTATTCACCCGGCCCTTGATTGCCCACGCCCGGGCGCGCAGTTTGATTGAGCCGTCGCTGGCAGTGGGCAGTCGCGACTGAAGCAGGTCACGTAGGGCTAGCTGATCCGCTTCCGGTTGCGAGAGCAGATAAGTGGGGGCTGTACCCTGTCCCGCTTGAAAGGGTACCCAGAACTGCTCGAAGTCAGGGAACTCCTGGATGATTTCGAAAGCGGTGACGGTGATCTCCGTGAGACCGGCATTGTTGAACAGTTCACGCAGGGCCGGTTTATTGCAATCGGCAAAGCGTTTGCCTTCGTGCATTACTTCGGCCATTAGGTTCAGTTCAACGGCTGACTCCCAGAAATGGTGCAGCATCTCCATGCTGCCGGCGTAGTCCCAAACGTAGGCGGCAACGGTGCCGCCGTCACGGGTGACCCGCACCATCTCCTGAAGTGCCTCATCGGGTGCCGGAGGCAGGTTGAGCAGCAGCCCGGATACGGTAATATCCACCGCGTCATCGTCCACCGGCAGGGACATGGCATTACCGACGCGCAACTGGACGTCTTGGCGCAGGCGCATCTGTGCTGTTTTGATAAAGCTTTCAGATTGGTCTACGGCATACAGCTCCGCCGGCTTATAGTGGCTGAGAATAATGTCGCTCAACGGACCGGTACCACAGCCCACATCCAGCCAGCGTAGCCCCGGTCCCGGGTTCAGCCACTGCAAAAAAGGTGTGGCGACAAGCCGGCTCCAGCGGCCCATGTAGAGCTCATAGGCATCACCCGATTCCCACGTTACTTTCATTTCCGCCAGCTCCAGTTTGATAGCGCCACTTGGTTCAAGTTTGTACCAATCCGGGCATTAATAAAAGGTATGGGCCCGTGGCCTCCGGCTGGGCCAGGTAACCGGCTGTATATAGCGTTCGTTCCGGGTTCCGTAAATGGAGTCTGTCAAGCTGACTCGGCGTTCTCGTTCTCCATGCCGGCCAACTCCTTGGCCGTGGTGGCGATGCCAAGGTCATGCAGGATACTAAACAGTGCCGGTACCACCAGCAGTACCAACAGGGTGGTGGTCATCAGGCCAAAGACGATGCTGGTGGCCAACGGCACCAGCACCTGTGCTTGCATGCTCTTCTCCAGCAGCAACGGGATCAACCCGGCAATGGTGGTGATTGAGGTGAGTAGTACCGCCCTGAACCGGTCACGGCTGGCTGTTTTAGCCGCTTCGATAATGTGGTGTCCCTCCTTGACCCGCAACTTGATAAATTCAACCAATAGAATCGAATCGTTGACGACGATGCCCGCCAACGAGGTGAATCCGATAATGCCAGGCAAGGTGAAACTGAGCCCCATCAGCAGATGCCCCCAGATGACCCCAATCAGGGCCAGGGGGATGATCGACATCACCACCAGGGGTTCCATGTAGCTGCGAAACTGGAAACTGAGCAGGATGAAGATGCCGACCAGTCCGATCGCGAAGCTGCGCAACATGGAGCGGCCGGTTTTGGCCGTATCCTTGGACTGTCCCTCAACCGCCGCCTGCATCCCTGGGTAGCGACTCAGCAGATCCGGCAGGAAATGGGCCAAGGTGTGATTGATCACTTCCCTGGCGTTGGCGATGCGGGTGTCCAGATCGCCGCTGATGGTGACCGTGCGTGTGCCGTTGACCCGCAGGATACGTGAGTAGCCGCGCGACTCCTCGATCCAGGCCACGGTGCTCAAGGGTACCTGGTCACCGGATGCGGTGGTGATGCGGAAGCCTTCCACATACGTCAGGCTGGCCCGGTCATCCGCGTCCAGGCGAACATCGATCTCATACGCTTCGGCACCAACCTGGATTTCATTGGCGGTGGTGCCATAGAAGGCGGCTCTTAGCTGGTTGGCAATGGTGGAGGCATCCAGTCCCAGGGACAACGCACCATCGCGCAGGTGCAAGCGTAGTTCCGGTTTGCCGGGACGCAGATTATCCGACAGGTCGAAGGTGCCGCGGTAGCTGGCCAGCCACTCCTGCAGGGCCAGCGATGCTTGTTTAAGCTGATCCAGATCGGGGCCGGTGAGACGGATCTCCAAGGGAATGCCTCCGGGGCCAATGGTGGGCTCTTTGAAGTTCATCGCCACCAGGTCGGGAATCTCGCCCACGGTTTCCCGCCACAGGTTGATATAGTCGTCCAGATGACCGTTACGCGCTTCGGCGGTGAGCAGGTCTATCGTGACCGTGGCCAGATGTGGGCCGCTCTCGTTGGCATCCAGGTTGTTGTTGAAGCGTACCTGTACATTGCGCACTAGCTGCTGCCGGTCCGGCTGCAGTGGCGTGAAATGCTCGTTCACAACCTGGATGGCGTCGGTCACTTGCCGGACTACCGCTTTCGTGCGTGCCAACGGTGTGCCCTGGGGCAGCAGAATGCGTGCCTCAATGATGTCGCCTTCGATATCCGGGAACGACTGGAATTTCAACTTGCCGCCCACCAGCATGCCGATACTGAGTAGGAACAGGCCGATAACGATACCGATAAACCAGTAGCGCTGATGGATAGCCCAGTCGACCAAGTGGCCCACCGTGTTGTCCCTGAAGTGAATCAGGCGTTTGTCGAAACCTTGTCGAAACTGACTTATCTGTTGCTCGTGCTGCTTTATTGAATGGGCCAGATGGTGGGGCAGAATCAGGAACGCCTCGATCAGGCTGATCGCCAATACCAGCAATAGCACCATGGGGATGAATTGCAGCACCTTGCCCATGTGGCCTGAGAGGAAGGCGAGCGGGCCGAACACGGATACTGTGGTCAGGAACGAGGAGATGACGCCGGGTGAAACCTGGCGGGTGCCGTCGATGGCCGCCTGCATGGCGCGCTTCCCCTGGTGCAATTGGGTGGCGATGTTTTCAGCTATTACGATGGCGTCGTCCATCAACAGGCCGATGGCGATCAACAGCGCCACCATGGTGATCATATTGATGGTGAGGCCGAGGATGCTCATGAAAAACAGGGCGCCCAGGAAGGAGACGGGCAATCCCATGGCGACCCAGAAGGCAAAACGGCCCTGAAAAAACAGCCACATCACCAGGAATACCAGCAGCAGTCCCTGCCCACCGTTTTTCACCAGTAGGCTGAGGCGGTCCTTGACGATAGAAGAGCGGTCCTGGGTGATATGGAAGTTAACGCCTTGGGGGGCGGTCGGGCGCAGTTCCCGCTCCAGAAAGCGGCTCACGGCATCCATCACCTTGATGGTGTCCTGTTGTTTGGTCTTGATCACCTGCAGCAAGGCGGCGCGTTGGCCGTTGAACAGTACCTGTTCCTCATCGAGTTCAAAGCGGTCACTGATATGGGTGATGTCACCCAAGCGGATTTCCGCACCGGAGTTGGCGCTCACTATGATCAGATCGGCTAAGGCCTCCGGAGTGCGTCGCAGGTCGGTAAAGCGGATCAGTAGGTTACGGTCAGCGGTTTCCAGCGAGCCGGCAGGCAGGTCGATGCCCTGGCGACGCACGCTGTTGGCGACGTCGGACATTCTGATGCCATATTGCAACAGGGAGCGGGCCGGTACCTCGATGCGTAGCTGGTGGTCGGAAAAACCGTTGATCTCAATCTGTGAAATCTCCGGCAACCGTTGCATGCGCTCCTTCACCTGTTCCGCGTAAGCCTTCAGGTCACGGCTGGACATAGGGCCGGTGATGGCGATGGCGACGACATTGTCGGTGCGGCCCAGCTCTTTGATTACCGGTAATTCCGTCTCGTCGGGAAGGGTGTTGATGGCGTCCACTTCGCTCTTGATGTCATCCTTGAAGCGGGTCATGTCACCCCCTTCGGTCATTTCTACCACGGCGATGGCGACCCCTTCACGCGCCTCGCAACGCAGCTCTTCCACTTCGCTGACGCCATCTATGGCATCTTCCAGACGCTGGCAAATCGCCTCTTCCACATCCTCGGCGCTGGCCCCCGGATAGGCGACGCTGATCTGCAACTGTTCGGCCGCGAAATCGGGGAAGGTCTCCCGCTGCAGGCCGGGCAGGGTAGAGAGACCCAAAACGGCGAGAAACAGCATCAGCAGATTACCGGCGGTGGGATGGCGGGCAAAGAAAGCGATCATAATGCCAACGCTCCACCGGCAGTACTTGACAGCTGCTGTTGTGTCGCCGGATCAGGACTTGGTTTCAACAACATGCCCTGAATGGCCGGTACCAAATCGGAGATCACCACCTGTTCGCCCGCCTTCAGACCGTCGGTGATGGTGGCGAAACCAGGCTGCAGCATGCCCACCTCCACCTCGCGGATCTCCAATCGCTGCTGTTCATTGACCACGTAGAGATGGTGATCGTGCAGGGCGGAACGTGGAACGACCAGGCTGTCCGGGCGCGCTTTGCCGGCCAGGGTGACTTGTACAAACAGCCCCTTTACCAGCGGTGGGCGGCTGCCGGGCAGTACATTGGCATAAGGTTTGTCGACTTCGACGATCACGCCAACGGTGCGGGTTTTGGGGTCCAGGGTATCGCTCAACCGGGCAAAACGGGCGTCCCAGGAGGCACTCAGACCATTTTCCTGCAGGGTGGCTGTGGCGCTGAGGCCGATCTGTTGCAGCGTCTCGGCCGGGTTCAGGTTGAGCACGTCAATGGGGCGGTTGGCGTGAATCAGGTGGCTCATCTGGGTGATGGGAATTTGGATTTCAATCTCGGCTTTGTCCAGGTCATCGGCGACAACCAACTGTTCGCCCTCCCGGACATATTGGTCCTGCTCCACGTTCACTTCAGCGATCCGGCTGGTAAAGGGGAGGTGGATCTCGGTATTGGCAAGACTGCGGCGGGCCGTAGCCAAGCTGGCCATATGCCGTTCGAGTTGGGCCTTTAGCAGCGCCTTCTGACTGGGGAACAGATTCAAGGTATTGACCTGGGCCTGAACGCTTTGCTGTTGGGTCAACAGGCTGCGCTCCTGACTCTCCAGGTCAGAGCGGCTGATTCCGCCTTTACCTACCAGCAGGCGTTTGCGCTCCAGTTCTTTCTGATTCAATGCCAGTGCAGCCTGTTCGATTGCTAACGACTTTTCGGTATTGACTGCTTTCGCCGCCAGTTCATCGAGTTGCGCACGTGTGGCCTGAATATCTGACTCGGCCTGGGCGATGGCCAGTTCATAGTCGGCCGGATCGATACGCAGGATCAGGCTACCCGCTTCAATGATGGCGCCCTTCAATAGGGCCGGATGCTTCTCGACGATTTTTCCCTTCACCTGGGCCACCGCTTCCCAGGTTCGATTGGGTCTGACGGTGCCATGCCCCGTGGCAGTCGGAATAACGGTCAGGCTGGGGGCGTTGATTACACGGACCAGTTTGGCCTGCTCCTGCCGAGTCTCTTGAGTGGGCGGGTTGCTGCTCTTTTTCAGCGCCGTTAAGGCAGCAATACCTGCCATGACAGGGATCAGGATGACCCATTTTTTGCTGATGGGCATGATTCAGGACTCCGGAGCTAGGGATTATTGATTTGAATGGAGTATGACGGCCAAACCACCACACGGTTCCGTATGGACTAGAGTAAATAATAGGGGACGCAAGAATGGCAATCGATGCGATATATCAAGACATGCGAATTTTTTGATTTAGTTACATTGGAAAAGTACTGACATAGAGTGAAAAACCACAAATGAAATCGTCTGTTTTTGATCATTCTCAACAGGGTTGAATAAACCCATCTAAACATGATAGAGGCCTGATGGGGGTCAATGGAATTTGGTTGACCTTGCAGTGGGTTTAGGCTTTAGAGTCGGCCTTGTATTCACTTGAAAGTTAAGAGTGAGTTAAGGAGATTTATGGATGATGTGTTGACTATTGGACAGCTTGCTCAGCGTACCGGGATCGGAGTATCGGCTATACGCTTTTATGAGCAGAAGGGGTTGATAGACGGGCCGCCTCGAAACAAATCCGGTTATCGCCTCTATCCGCAAAAATACGTTGAGCGGGTTCGGTTCATCAAGAATTGCCGGGATCTTGGCTTCCCGTTGCGTAGCGTGTCGGAGTTGTTGAAACTGTGCTATCCAGAAAGTGTTCAGATTGAGTGCGCTATCGTGCAAGAGCGCGTCCAAAAACAGTATGAGGTTGTGCTCAAACAGTTTGAGGAGTTGAATCGGCAACGAGAAAAGTTGGAAAAGCTGCTGGATGCCTGCCCTCAAGCCGGTGGCGAAGACGAATGCGATTTTCTTCAGATCATGCTCGATGAAACAGGGAATCCCTGCAACGGCTAAAGTCGGTCCCGCCGGAGTTATGCCCCCTATTCTGCAAAGAACAGCCAAGCAACTCTTCTCCTCGTTAGGGATCCGTTATTATTCCCTTTCAGTAGGGAGGAGTTGCTGACTCAATGCTGTTCGCCGGTTCGGGGCGGTCAAGTTTCCTCTACTGGCTCTGAATAGGAGCATTCTTTCTGCGGACAGACTTTTTCAGTGCCCTTGCGCTTGGTGGTTTTGATTGTCAGCACCGGCCAGCCGCAGCTGGGGCAAGGTTCTGCGATTGGTTCGTTCCAGGTGGCATAGTCACAGTCCGGGTAGGTTGAACAGGAGTAAAATACCTTGCCGCGACGCGACTTGCGTTTCATCAGCGTGCCTTTGCCGCATTTCGGACAATCTACGCCGGTGTCCTCCGGTTTCTCCAGCGGCTCGATGTGGCGGCAGGTGGGGTAGTTGCTGCAACCGATAAACTTGCCGTATTTGCCCCGCTTTATCACCAGGTCGGATTGGCATTCCGGGCACTTGCGTCCCTCGACAATGGTGGGTTCTTCCTGTTCTTTCTTGTCGCCGTTCAAGTCGCGGGTGTAATCGCACTCTGGATAATTGGTGCAACCGATAAAGCGGCCGTGTCGCCCGAGTCGGATGGAGAGCGGTTTGCCGCAACTGGGACAAGCTTCGTCCAGCGCTTCATGGGTGACGTCGCTGCGTTTGACATTCTCCTGGGTATGATCGATGCGCTCTTTGAATGGCGCCCAGAATTGACGCAGTAGCGGTATCCACTCCTGCTCGCCACGCGAGATGGCATCCAGTTCGTCTTCCAGTTTCGCGGTAAAGTCGTAGTCCACATAGCGGGTAAAGTACTGGGTCAGGAATTTGTTGACCACGCGTCCCACGTCGGTGGGATAGAAGCGTTTCTTCTCCAACTGCACATACTCGCGGTCCTGCAGAGTGGAGATAATGGAGGCGTAGGTGGAGGGGCGTCCGATACCGTGTTCCTCAAGTGCCTTGACCAGACTTGCTTCGCTGTAGCGGGGCGGTGGCTCGGTAAAGTGCTGCTCGGGACGGATTTGGTTGAGGATGATCTCCTCGCCTTCTGTGAGGGGTGGCAGCAGTTTTTCATCCCCATCGCCCTTCTTGGCGTCATCGACACTCTCCATATAGACGGCCATGAAGCCGGCATTGGCTACGGTCGAGCCATTGGCCCGGAAATTGTTACCTTCGCCACAGGAGAGATCTGCCGAGACGGTGTCGATGGTGGCATGGATCATCTGGCAGGCCACGGTGCGCTTCCAGATCAGTTCATAAAGCCGGTGCTGGTCTTTGGTCAGGTGGCTCTGCAACGCTTCGGGGGTACGCTGTATGGAGGTGGTACGAATCGCCTCATGCGCCTCTTGGGCGTTTTTTGATTTGGTCTTGAAGCTGCGCGGCTTGGACGGCAGTTGGTCGGCGCCGAACTGAGCGGTGATGAATTCACGCAATTCATTGATGGCGTCCTCGGACAGGTTGACCGAGTCGGTACGCATATAGGTGATGAGACCGATGGCGCCCCCGCCGGTGTCGATGCCTTCATACAGCTGCTGTGCCGTGCGCATGGTGCGTTGTGCGGTAAAACCGAGTTTGCGGGCGGCTTCCTGTTGCAGTGTCGAGGTAGTGAAAGGGGCGGCGGGATTACGTTTGCGCTGTTTCTTCTGGACCTTTTCAACTTTCAGTTTGCCGGCGGCCGCGGCCAAAAGCTGTTGTTCGGCTGCGATAGCCGCCTCGCCATTATTGATATCGAACTGGTCCAGCTTGTTGCCCTGATAATGGGTCAACTTGGCGCTGAAAGGTTGCTCCTGCTTGGTCAGGTCGGCCTCGATTGTCCAGTATTCCCGTGCAACAAACGCCTCGATCTCTTCTTCCCGTTCCACAATCATGCGCAGGGCCGGGCTCTGTACCCGCCCGGCCGACAGGCCGCGGCGGATCTTTTTCCATAGGAGGGGTGATAGGTTGAAGCCGACCAGATAGTCCAGGGCGCGCCGCGCCTGCTGGGCGTTTACCAAGTCCATCGACAGATCGCGGGGTTGGGCTACCGCCTCCTGCAAGGCTTTTTGCGTGATCTCATTGAACACGACGCGCTGCACTTCCTTGTCTTTCAGCAGCTTGCGATTCTTCAACAGTTCATAGAGGTGCCAGGAGATGGCCTCGCCTTCGCGATCCGGGTCAGTGGCCAGCAGTAGAGCATCGGACTTTTTCAGTGCCTTGGCAATCGCCTGCACATGGCGGTCGTTGCGTTCAATAACCTGGTATTTCATGCTGAAGTCATTGGCCGGGTCCACCGCGCCCTCTTTCGGCACCAGATCCCGCACGTGGCCATAGGAGGCCAGTACCTCGTATTCTGAGCCCAGGTACTTCTTAATGGTTTTGCATTTGGCGGGTGATTCTACGATTACCAGCTTCATCAGATCGGTTCAGTTGTTTAAAAGTTGTCAGCTAAATTTATCAGTGCAGACAGAGGGTGATCTGTCCGCCATGGTTTAACCTGTGCGAAAATTATTTTTTATAGGGGCCCGGCGAGCCCCTAGCCCCATGTCCGGGTTATTAGTGCAGATAGGCAGGGATATCGTTGTACACTAACTCTTCCATCTGTGCAAAAGCGCTCTCCTGGCCCGGCTGATTGATCAGTACCATCAGGACCACCCATTTGATCTCTTCCACGCCAATGGTGGGTGTCCCCAATGCGATGGCGCGGTCAATGACCAGCTCGCGGCCCGAGGGGTTGAGAATGCTATTCTGTTCCAGGAACATCAGCAGTCCGCGCGAATCGGTATCGATACGGCGCTGCTCTTCGGTCGTGTAAATACGTAGCGCGCCCTGCGGTTGGTGATGGAAGTTTTCCGGGGTTTGCCGTTCGGCCAGTTCATCCATCCACTGGAAGGCTTTATTCACCTCCTGTTCCGGAAAGCCGGCCTGAATCAACTCTTCATGGATTTGGCCCTGGTCGGAAATAGAGTCCTGATCGCTGTCCATGTAGTTCTCATAGAGGTAGATCAAGATATCAACTACGTTTTCGTTCATGCTGCGTCCTTCACTGGCGGGGCCAATAAATGCCGGTAAAAACCGTTAAAATCTACAAACTATTGGGGTTCGGTGCTCATCTTTCCGGTTCGACAATAGCGTCCGCCGGGCGCAGCTGAGACAAAACCTTCAAGCTCAAGTAGTAGAAGCATGGAGGAAACCGCGTCCGCGGTCAATCCGCTGCGCTGAATCAGCAGATCGACCGGCGTGGGATCGTAATCCAGTGCCGCCATCAGTTGCTGGTACTCCTGGTCCCATTTTCGTGTGGGTGTCGTGACTGGTTCCTCCGCTGTTTTTCCAGCCAGGGTCAAGTGGCCCAATAAGGGGGCCAGCTCCTCAAGAATATCTTCGGCTGTCTCGACCAGTTTGGCTCCTTGGCGGATCAGTGCATGGCAGCCACGTGCCAGCGGATTATGAATTGACCCCGGTATGGCGAACACTTCCCGGCCCTGCTCGGTGGCTAGTCGCGCGGTAATCAAAGAGCCGCTCTTTTGCGCTGCCTCCACCACCAGGGTGCCGACACACAGGCCGCTGATGATGCGGTTGCGACGCGGGAAGTTGGCCGGAATAGGCGGTGTGCCGGGCGGCAGTTCGGAAATCAGAGCGCCCTGTTCGGCAATCTGGTGCGCCAGCTCCCGGTGTTTGGCCGGATAGACCCGGTCAAGGCCGGTACCGGTGACCGCCAGGGTGGCGTTGAGGGTTTGCAGTGCACCGCGATGGGCGGCGCCATCAATGCCGGCCGCCAATCCGCTGGTGATCACCAGTCCAGCGTCGGCGAGAAAACGGGCGAAGTCAAGGGCGGTCTGCTCTCCGCTTGGGGTTGGATTTCTCGAACCAACTATCGCTATCTGGGGTGCGTCGAGGATGGTCGGGTTCCCCTGGATAAACAGCAGGGGTGGGGGATCTTCGATCTCCTTGAGCAGTGCCGGGTAGGCGGCATCCTGCAGGGTTAGTACGCTTCTTTGCTCCCCTTCCAGCCAGCGTAGATCCTGTTCAGCCTGGTCCCAGTCCGGGGCGCGCAGCCATGCGACGCTTGCTGGCCGGAGGCCTTCGTGTGCCGGGTGCTGGCTGGCGAACAAGGGGCGGGGGTCACCGCCACAATAGCCCAGCAGCCGATTTATGCTACGGCTGCCGAGCCCGGGGGTGTGTAGTAGGGCCAACCAGTAATGCAGGTCGGTCTGTGAATGTTCGGGGTGCCCTTCCTTGGCCTGCCGAGTGGCGTGGTCACTCTTCTCCTGATGGGACATCGGGTTGCGGTTTTCCTCCGACAGCGGTTAAGGGTTGTGTACCCGGTCCAGTACATGGAGTGCACGCGTGGCCTTCATGATCAGGGCGAAGCTGACCCGGTCGAAGGTGCGGAAGACCATCAAGGTCCCGGCTGTCTCATCCGGCAGGGTAACGGTTTCGCCTGTGTTCTTGGAAACGGTATCCCGGATGGTTTCGCCGCGGTGGTCGATGGCCATTACGTTGCCGGGTTCCAGTCCGTCGTTAGCGCCGCGATCCAGTACCACAACATTAAATTGACCAATCTGACTGACGCCGTTCAAGACGGCTATAATGCTGCCGTTCACCGCTTGCTTGGGGGCGGAGGGGAAGAAGGTGTTCAGCGGGGTGTCGTCCGTTACCGGTAGCAGACGGTCCCCTTTGAGGGTTTCCAGCTCCATATCAGTGAGCGTCAGGGTGGCCGGGTCGCCCGGCTTCAGCAGTTCGCTACTGCTGATATAGAGGGCTTCATAACCGAGTATTTCGCCGGTTTCGGCGTCTTTGTAGGCGTCACCCGGCCGAACTACGTCGAATTTCTGGTTGTCAGTAGTGTCGATAGCGCGGACGTAGGCACGGACGTCGTTACTGCCGAGGATATGCTCATCGGCGAAGGCGACCACATAAGGCGCATTATCCAGATCATCCTGGTCCATGACATAAGGTCGGGTCAGGAACTGATGAATGGCATCGATCGGGATAGCCGGGATGGCGCCGCTCAAGGGGGTGGAACGAACCTGGGGCGAAAGCTGCACCACCGAGCCACGCTGCAGGCCGAGACGCGGCTGGCCGTTTACATAGGTCATTGTGATAATATCACCGGGGTAGATCAGGTGCGGATTGGCGATCTGTGGATTGACATACCAGACGTCGGGCCAGAGCCAGGGATCCCTGAGGAATTTGCCGGCGATGTCCCACAAGGTATCTCCTTTGACCACCACGTATCGATCCGGGTGGCTGGGATTGACGGCGACCGTATCGGCTGCCAGTGCGCCCCATGAGATGAGCAGGCCGAATACCAGGCAGGCGAGCTTGTTTCTAGACGTAAACATGGCGATCCCTTTGCGTTGACTGTTGGTTCCGGATAACCAGTAATTCTGGCCGGATAGACGGCCCAGAATCCTGTATCATCATAATGTTAGCGAATTATTCTAGCTTTGTACTATAGATTGACGGAAAACCCAATGGCTATTCTGAACATACTGCATTTTCCAGACCCAAGATTGCGTAATAAAGCACAGGTTGTGAAATCTTTTGATGAAGATTTGCGCAAATTGGCGGCCGATATGCTGGAAACCATGTATCAGGCACCCGGTATCGGATTGGCGTCGATCCAGGTCAATGATCCCCGGCGTTTGGTGGTGATCGATGTCTCTGAAGAGCATAATGATCCCCTCTGCCTGGTAAATCCCGAGATACTGGAGAAGCGTGGTGAGCACAAGATGGATGAAGGGTGCCTCTCTGTGCCCGGTGTCTACGAGCCGGTGATCCGGGCTACCGATATCAAGGTTCGGGCGCAGAATCTGGACGGTGAGACCATTGAATTCGAGGCGGATGACCTGTTGGCGGTCTGCATCCAGCACGAATTGGATCACCTTGATGGCAAGCTGTTTATCGATAACCTGTCCAATCTCAAGAAACAACGAATCCGTAAAAAACTGGAAAAAGAGAGTCGCCAGGCGCAACAGGAGGCGGTCGGTCAGGCGTTATAAGCCGCCGGCAGCCCCTTTTATCTCTTGCCGTAACGGCCGGTCTGGCCGCGAGAAGAAGAATGAGTGACAAATTGAAGATCATTTTTGCCGGAACCCCCGAGTTCTCGGTCCCCCCGCTACGTGAATTAATCGGCTCTCCCCATACCGTGGTGGCGGTCTATACCCAGCCCGATCGACCTGCCGGCCGTGGTCGCAAGTTGACCGCCAGTCCGGTCAAACAGTTGGCTTTGGAACGGGGTATCCCTGTCTACCAGCCAAAGAATTTCCGTCAAGAGGAGGATTTGGCGCAGCTCGAATCTTTTCAAGCCGATCTGATGGTGGTCGTGGCCTATGGATTGATCCTGCCGCAACGCGTGCTGGATGCGCCGCGGCTGGGCTGTATCAACATTCACGCCTCCCTGTTGCCACGCTGGCGCGGCGCGGCGCCGATCCAGCGTGCGGTGTTGGCGGGCGATACGCACACCGGCATCACTATTATGGAGATGGAGGCCGGGTTGGATACGGGGCCCATGCTGCTAAAAAGGGAGATCGCCATTGCGCCACAGGAGACCGGCGGGGCGCTGCATGACCGCCTCTCCGAGCTGGGAGCCGAGGCGCTGATGGCCGCCCTGCCCGGGATCGCGGACAGTACATTGCAGGCCGAGCCGCAGCAGGATGAACTGGCCAACTACGCGCAGAAACTGGAGAAGGCGGAATCCACCCTGGATTGGAGCCGGGATGCTGTCGCGTTGGATCGGCAAGTGCGTGCTTTCAATCCCTGGCCGGTGGCCCAGACGCAGATGGATGGCCAGGTGTTGCGTATTTGGGAGAGCACGCCGCTGCCCGGGGCGACCGACCAGGCTGCACCGGGAACCGTGCTGGCCTGTGGCCGTGAAGGCATTGATGTGGCGACGGGTGACGGGGTGTTGCGCATCCGTTCGTTGCAACTGCCCGGAAAGCGGGCGATGAGCGCCGCCGATTTTCTCAACGCCCACAATCCGCAAGGGGTGGTGCTTGGTTAATTGGCGGGTGATCCATTGATGAATACCCAGGCCGCGGCTCAGGTAAACCCCCGGATAGTGGCGGCGCGGCTGTTGCGTCAGCTGGCGGCCGGCCGTTCCATCTCGGATTTGCTGGAAAGCGGGCTGGATGCCGTTGCGCCACGGGATCGCGGGCTGGTCAAGGAGTTCTGCTTCGGCGTGGCACGTTGGCGGCCGCGGCTGGAGAAGATTGCCGGACAGTTGCTGAGTAAACCGATCAAGCCGAAAGAGGGGGACGTGCAGGCGCTGATCCTGCTGGGCCTCTATCAGCTGATCTATATGCGCGTGGCGCCTCACGCCGCGGTGGCAGAAACCGTCGAAGCGGCGCGGCAGATGGGCAAGCCGTGGGCGGTGGGGTTGATCAATGCCCTATTGCGGCGCTTCCAGCGCGAGCGGGAGGCCTTGCTGGCCCTGGCCGATAGCGACCCCCTCAGCCGCTATGCCGTTCCCGGTTGGCTGTATCAGCGTATCAAGGCGAATTGGCCTGACCACTGGGAGGCGATATGGCAGGCGGCCAACGCCCATCCGCCGATGAGTCTGCGCGTCAATCTGGCGGCCAACAGCCGCGATGAGTATCTGGCCGCTCTGCTGGCGGCGGATATCCCGGCGATGCCGATTCCCCATGTGCCAGCCGGTGTGCAACTGATTCAACCGCAGGACACCGCCCAGTTGCCCGGATTTGCCGAAGGACGGGTCTCGGTTCAGGATGGTGGTGCACAGCTGGCGGCTCCGCTATTGGATCTGCAGCCAGGCCTGCAGGTGCTGGATGCTTGTGCCGCGCCGGGCGGCAAGTCGGGACAAATTCTGGAGTCGGCGCCGGTACAGCTCACTGCAATGGACCTGGATCAACGCCGGCTTGACCGAGTGCGCCAGAACCTGGCACGGCTGGGGTTGACGGCAGAGGTGGTGCAGGGTGATGCCGCCAATCCGCAGGGCGCGTGGGCGGACAGGCAGTACGACCGCATCCTGCTGGATGTGCCCTGCTCGGCGACGGGAGTGATTCGCCGTCATCCCGATATCAAGCTGCTGCGGCGTGCGCAGGACATAGCAGCCCTGGTGGCGACCCAGGGACGTATTCTGCAGGCTATCTGGCCATTGCTGAAGCGGGGTGGGCGCATGGTATACGCCACCTGTTCGTTGTTGTCGGATGAAAACGACGGGCAGGTCAGTCGTTTTCTGGCGCAGACAGCCGATGCCCGGGAGCGGGTCATCGAAGCCGATTGGGGGCATGCCCGGCCGGTAGGTCGGCAAACCCTGCCTGGTGAGGAGACGATGGATGGGTTTTACTATGCTTGTTTGGAGAAACGCTGACCGCTGATGAATATCGCTCAACCGACAACAGGATGCATACAGACTGCTATCAGGTGGAGCGGTCTCCTGTGCCTGTTGCTGGTCAGTCTCAGTATTCCGCATTCGGCCTTGGCGAAAGCGTTCGAGGTGGAGGGGCTCTCGGCACACAAGGTTGAAGGTATCTTTTTGATGGATGCCACCATCCATTACAACTTTACCGAAGAAGCGCTGGAGGCACTGGATAGCGGCGTCCCGCTCACCCTGGAGGTACATATCCAGCTGCGTCGGGAAGGCGCCTGGGTCTGGGAAGCGGATCTGGTGGATAGCCGGTTGCGCTACCGGATACTGCATCAGGCACTGCACGGCCTCTATCAGGTGACCGACCTGGCCAACGGCAATCAACACTATTACGCCACCCGCAAGGCAGCTTTTACCGCGCTGGGACGGCTGCGCGACGTGCAGCTGATTCAGGCGGACAAGTTGCAGCAGGGTGAGAGCTATAAGCTGTCGCTCAAGTCAAGCCTGGACATTGAAGCCTTACCTCTCCCCCTTAGGCCGCTGGCTTATCTGAGTCCGGCCTGGAATCTGTCCAGCGAGTGGAGCCAATGGCGCCTGCAGCCCTGAAACGGTTGACTAACGGGGCGCTGCCGGTAGTCGCCCTGCTGGTTTTGGTGCTGGTGTCGCTGCACCTGATGAGCGGTGCCCTGCAGAACACCGAAGAGTTGAGCCGGCTGTTTATCCCCCTGCTGGTGACCAGTGTGCTGGGGCTGTTTGCGATGGTCATCGTGGTCAGCTTCAATCTGGTTCAGCTGGTTACCCGCTATCGCCGGCAGGCGGCCGGTTCACGGCTGGCGTTACGCTTAGTGGTGGTGTTTGTGGCGTTGTCGCTGGCCCCGGTGGCGGTGGTCTACTACTACTCACAGCAATTTCTCCTGCAGGGTATCGACAGCTGGTTTGATGTGCATATTGATCAATCCATGGAGGATGCCCTCAGCCTCGGTCGGGCTTCGTTGGATCTGCACAAACTGGAGCGGCTGAAAGTGGCCCAACTGCTGCTGGATGAACTCTCCGGCTCCTCGGTGGCCGGTCTGAGTCTCAGTCTGGAGGATCTGCGTGAACAGTTCGGGGCCAGTGAACTGGTGCTGATGGATGCCAACGGCAAGGCGATCACCAGTGTCAATGCCGACCCCAGTATCCTCATCACCAGCCGACCCGACGGCGCGATCCTGCAACAGATCCGTTCGGGCGAAGATTATGTCGGGGTAGAGCCGAATCCCAATCTGGAAGGGCAGCTTGAAGTGCGGGCGGTGGTAGCGGACCGTATTCGCAGTCGTCTGCTGCTGGCGCGTTTTCCGGTCTCTCGCGCTATCGCCGACCTTACGACCAAGGTGGAAGGGAGTTACAGCCGCTACAAAGAGTTGGCCTTCCTGCGTAAAAGCCTGAAGAGTACCTTCACCCTCTCCCTTGCCATGGTACTGCTGTTCAGTTTGCTGGCGGCGATCTGGGCGGCGTTCTTTACTGCCCGTCGACTGGTGAAGCCGGTTGCCGGCATTGCCGAAGGTACCCGCGAGGTGGCAGAAGGCAATTACGGTCTGCAGTTGCCGTTGCCCAAGGCGCGGGACGAGCTTGGGTTCCTGGTGGACTCGTTCAACTCCATGTCCCGGCGTATCGCCAAATCCCGCGATGAAACCGTCCGCACCCAGCGCCAGGTGGAGGCGCAGCGTACCTATCTGGAGACGGTGCTCGGACGTCTTTCGTCGGGGGTGATTTCACTCGACGCAAATGGCTATCTGCGTACCGCCAACCAGGCGGCAGGCGAGATTCTCCGGGTGGATTTGTCGCTGATGCTGGGACAGGATGTGGATGCACTCTCCCTGGTCTCTCCGCGCCTGCGTCAGTTTATCGAGGCCATACGGGAGCCGGTGGAGCGGGAGCGACGTGACTGGCGCGGCCAGATCACCCTGATTGGTGGTGAAGGGCGGCAGGTATTGCTCTGCCGTGGCACGCCCTTGGCCCAGCCGGAAGATGAGTCGATGGGTTACGGGCTGGTGTTTGATGATATCACCAACCTGCTCAAAGCCCAGCGGGATGCCGCCTGGGGTGAGGTGGCGCGACGCCTCGCCCACGAGATCAAGAACCCGCTGACGCCGATCCAGTTGTCGGCGGAGCGGTTACGACACAAATACCTCCATAAGATGCAGGGCAAGGATGCGGATGTCCTGGATCGTGCGACCCACACCATCGTCTCCCAGGTGGAAGCGATGAAGGAGATGGTAAACGCCTTCTCCGACTATGCTCGCCCCTCGCAGATCGACTCCCAGCCGGTACATCTGGATGGGCTGGTAAAAGAGGTGTTGGACCTGTATCGCAGTGCGGGTTTGGGTGCCGGTCTGGCGATCCGCCTGGGAGCGGGGGAGACCCGGGTCGAGGCGGATCCGATAAGATTACGCCAAGTGGTGCATAACTTAATTAAAAACGCTCAAGAAGCGGTCAGTGTGGAAAATGACCCGCAAATTGAAGTTAGTACTGAGTTAAAAGTGGAGAATGACCATAAATTTATCCAGCTGGAAGTGGTGGATAACGGTCCCGGCTTTGATCAGCAGATACTGTCCCACCTGTTCGAACCCTATGTCACCACCAAATCCAAGGGAACCGGTCTGGGTCTGGCGGTGGTGAAGAAGATCGCAGAAGAGCATGGTGGTACCATCTGGGCCGAAAACCGGCCGGAAGGGGGCGCCAGCCTGATCCTCCGGTTACCCACTATCGGGACGGACGGGCAATTTTCAGACGGTGTTGATCTAACTGACGGGCCCAAGATGAGGAGCAGAACCCCATGAGCGCACCCCACATCCTGGTGGTGGATGATGAACCGGATATCCGTACCCTGGTCAAGGAGATTCTGGAAGACGAAGAGTACGACGTGGCAATGGCGGAGGATGGCGCCACCGCACGCAAGGCGCTGCGTGACCGGCGTCCCGACCTGGTACTGCTGGATATCTGGATGCCCGATGTGGATGGCATTTCACTATTAAAGGAGTGGTCCGAGGGGGATGGGCTGCCCTGTCCGGTCATCATGATGTCCGGACATGGTACGGTGGAAACGGCGGTGGAAGCGACCCGCCTGGGCGCCTACGATTTTCTGGAAAAACCGCTGTCGCTGGCGAAGTTGCTGGTAACGGTGGAGCGGGCGCTGGAAGCGGACAAGCTGCAGCAGGAGAATATCGGCCTGCGCCGCCACATCCCGCATGTAGTGGAGCCGACCGGCCGCAGTGCGGTGATCCAGCGGTTGCGGGAACAGGTGAAGCGGATCGCCCAACACGATACCTGGGTACTGATTACCGGTGAGCCGGGCTCCGGTCGTGAAACCTTTGCCCGTTATCTGCATTCACAAAGCGTACGCCGAGATCGGCCCTTCATCGATGTGGGTGTGTCGTCCATCGCCCGGGGAAATTCGGCGTTGGAGCTGTTCGGCAGCGAGCAGGGGGAGCAGATCCATTACGGCGCCCTGGAGCAGGCACGCGGCGGCACCCTGTTCCTGGACGAAGTAGCGGACATGGATATCGAGGCCCAGTCCCAGTTGCTGGGCGCGCTGGACGGCGGTGCCTTTCTGCGGGTTGGCGGTTCGGAGCCGGTGCAGATCGATGTGCGTATCATCGCCGCCACCCAGAAAAATCTGCAGGATGAAGTGCAGGCGGGCCGTTTTCGCGAAGACCTGTTTTACCATCTCAATGTGGTGCCGCTGCATATACCGCCATTACGCGAACACCGGGAAGACGTGCCGGAGCTACTCTCCTATTATGTAGACAGCTACGTCGCCCATGAGAAATTGCCCTACCGGCGCTTTGATGTACGGGCTCAGAATTACCTGCGTAACCACAGCTGGCATGGCAACGTACGTGAACTGAAGAACCTGGTGCAACGGCTGTTGATACTGGGTGCCGGTGATGAAATCACCCAGGATGAGGTGGAGGCGGCGTTGGGGAGCGTAGGCCTGGCGTTGCAGAGCGGTGCCCGTTTTCCGGTCTCTTTCGATCAACCCCTGCGCCAGGCACGAGAGGCTTTCGAAAAGGCGTATCTGGAGTATCAGCTGGAGAAGCATGGCGGCAATGTGAGCCAGATTGCCCAGGAGTCAGGCATGGAACGGACCCATCTCTATCGAAAATTGAAATCGTTGGGCATTGATGTGAAAGACAAACGGTAATAAGCTCGCCAGCTTTGTAGCCGCGCGGTATACCGGCTGCGGCGACAGATCGGTTTAATCTGGAAACTGACAGAAACAGTAAAACAATGAAAATAATCATCCTAGGCGCCGGGCAGGTGGGGACGTCGGTAGCAAATAACCTGGCATCCGAGGCCAATGACATTACGGTGGTCGATCAGGATGCCGAACTGCTCAGGGACCTGCAGGACAGGCTTGATCTGGGTACCGTACAGGGCCATGCGGCCCACCCGGAGGTGCTGATGCGTGCCGGGGCCGAGGATGCCGACCTGATCCTCGCCGTCACCAACAGCGATGAGACCAACATGGTCGCCTGCCAAGTGGCCTACAGTTTGTTTCGTACCCCAACCAAGATTGCCCGGGTGCGTGCACTCGGCTTTACTAAATACCCCCAACTGTTCTCTCCTGAAGCGATGCCGATCGACGTGCTGATCAGCCCCGAGCAGTTGGTGACCGACTACATCATGCGTCTGGTGGAAAATCCCGGGGCGCTGCAGGTATTGGATTTTGCCGGTGGCCGGGTACGTCTGGTGGCGGTGCGCGCCTACTACGGTGGACCGCTGGTGGGTAACGAACTGCGTACTTTGTACGAACACATGCCCAATATCGAAGCGCGGGTGGCGGCCATCTACCGCCAAGGTCGCGCTATCCAGCCGGAAGGAGATACCATCATCGAGGCCGATGACGAAGTCTTCTTCATCGCCGCCAAGGAGAATATCCGCGCGGTGATGAGTGAATTGCGGCGTCTGGACAAACCCTTCAAGCGCCTGATCTTCGCTGGCGGCGGCAATATCGGCATGCGCCTGGCCCATGCCCTGGAGCGCGATTACCAGGTCAAGCTGATCGAACGTGACCGCCGACGCGCGCAGAAGGTGGCCGAAGAGTTGCCGAAGACCATCGTGTTGCACGGTGATGTAGCGGATGAAGACCTGTTGATGGAAGAGAATATCGAGGGGACCGATGTATTCTGTGCGGTTACCAACGATGACGAGGCCAATATCCTCTCCGCCATGTTGGCCAAGCGGTTGGGTGCACGCAAGGTAATGGCGCTGATCAATCGCGCGGCTTATGTGGATATGGTGCAGAGCGGACCGATCGATATCGCTATCTCTCCCCAACAGGCCACCATCGGCAGTTTGCTGACCCATGTGCGGCGCGGCGATGTGGTCATGGTGCACTCATTGCGCCGTGGCGCGGCCGAGGCAATCGAGGCGGTGGCCCATGGCGATCCCAGCTCCTCCAAGGTGGTGGGTCGGGCGATCGAGGATATCAAGTTGCCGAAGGGGACCAATATCGGTGCGGTGGTGCGTGGCGATGAGGTGCTGATCGCCCATCATGACACGGTGATCGAGTCGGAAGATCATGTCATCCTGTTCCTGGTGGACAAGCGGCAGATTCCGGATGTTGAGCGGCTATTCCAGGTGGGCATTACTTTCTTATAAAAGGGGACGGCCCGGGACCCGGTGCCGGCGTAGCTGAGCCATATGCAATTCAGTGCCATTCAACGCATACTCGGGATCCTGCTGATGCTGTTCAGCGTCACCATGCTGCCGCCGTTGCTGGTGTCGATCTGGTATGACGACGGCGCCCACTACTCTTTCCTGATCGCGTTCATTATTATTTTGATGGTGGGGGGTGTCTCCTGGGTTTTGGTTCCCGACCAGTCCCGCGAATTGCGTCTGCGGGATGGGTTCATGGTGGTGGTGATGTTCTGGACCGTGCTGGGCATCAGCGGATCGCTCCCGTTTACCCTGTCGGTCGATCCCCATATGTCCTTGACCGACGCGGTCTTTGAGTCCATTTCTGGGCTCACTACCACCGGCTCCACGGTGATTATCGGCCTGGATGAGCTGCCGGCGTCGGTGCTCTATTACCGCCAGCAACTGCAGTGGCTGGGGGGCATGGGTATCATCGTGTTGGCGGTGGCGGTATTGCCGATGTTGGGTATCGGCGGTATGCAGCTGTATCGCGCCGAGACACCGGGGCCGATGAAGGATTCCAAGCTGACGCCCCGCATCACGGAGACCGCCAAGGCGCTCTGGTATATCTACCTGGGTTTGACCATTGCCTGTGCCCTGGCGTACTGGGTGGCCGGTATGTCCCTGTTCGATGCGGTCGGCCACGCCTTTTCCACCGTCGCCATCGGCGGCTTCTCGACGCATGACGCCAGCATGGGGCATTTCGACAGTACCCTGATCGAGATGGTGGCGGTACTGTTTCTGCTGCTCTCCGGGGTCAATTTCGCCCTGCACTTTCTGGCCATCAGCCGGCGTAATCCGCGTATCTATTTTGTCGACAGCGAGTTTCGCTTCTATCTGGTGGTGCTGCTGTTTGTTTCGATTGTGGTGACGATAGCCCTGTACACCACCGGTACTTACCAGGATTGGAGCGAGGCCTTTACCAAAGGGCTGTTTCAAGCGGTTTCGATCGGTACAACGGCCGGATTCACCACGGCCGACTATTCTATCTGGCCGGGTTTTATCGCCATTGTGCTGCTGTTTACCAGCTTTATCGGCGGCTGTGCCGGCTCCACCGGCGGTGGTATCAAGGTGATCCGCTTTCTGTTGCTGATTAAGCAAGGGCTGCGGGAAATCACTCGCCTGATCCACCCCAGCGCACAACTGCCGATCCGCATCGGTGAGAAGAGCGTTACGCCACGCGTGGTGGAGGCGGTGTGGGGGTTCTTTGCCCTCTACGTGGCCAGTTTCACCTTCATGTATCTGGCCCTGGCGCTTACCGGATTGGACCTGATGACCTCTTTCTCGGCAGTGGCGGCCTCGATCAACAACCTGGGGCCGGGCCTGGCTGCGGTAGGTACCAACTATGCGGGGTTAAACGATCCGGCCAAATGGGTGCTCTGCTTTGCTATGCTGTTGGGACGCTTGGAGATCTTTACCCTGCTGGTGCTGTTGTCACCGGCCTACTGGCGGAAGTAGTGGCCCCATGAAGCAATCCCCGACTATCGACAAACCCGGTCTGATCAAGGCGTTGCAGGCAGTACTGCCCGACCATCTGATCCTGCATGAAGCCGAGGCGTTGCGCCCCTACGAGTGCGACGGCCTTTCCGCCTACCGGCAGGTGCCCCTGTTGGTGGTATTGCCGGAAAACGCCGAACAGGTCCAGCAGGTGATGCAGTGCTGTCACCGGCTGCAGGTGCCGGTGGTGGCACGGGGCGCGGCTACCGGGTTGTCCGGCGGTGCGCTGCCCCTGGCAAACGGTGTGTTGATGAGCCTGGCGAAGTTGAACCGCATCCTGCATATCGATCCGCTCAACCGCACCGCGCGGGTCCAGCCCGGTGTCCGAAACCTGGCCATCTCCCAGGCGGTTGAGGCCCAGGGTCTCTACTATGCCCCGGACCCCTCATCGCAGATCGCCTGTACGATCGGTGGCAACGTGGCGGAGAATTCCGGCGGCGTGCATTGCCTCAAATACGGTTTGACCGTGCACAACGTACTGCAGCTGAAAGTGGTGACGGCTCAGGGTGATTTGATCACCTTTGGTGCCGAGGCACTGGATGCGCCGGGGTTTGATTTGCTGGCGCTGATGATCGGCTCCGAGGGGATGCTGGGTATCGTGGTGGAAGTGTTGGTCAAGTTGCTGCCGACGCCGGAGCGGGCCCAGGTGTTACTGGCTGCTTTCGACGATGTCAGCAAAGCCGCCAACGCGGTGGGTGATGTGATCGCTGCCGGTATCATCCCGGCCGGTCTGGAGATGATGGACGGCATGGCGATCCGCGCCGCCGAGGATTTTGTCCACGCCGGCTATCCGGTGGAAGCCGAAGCGATCCTGCTGTGCGAACTGGACGGCGCCAATGAAGAGGTTTCCGCCCACTTGGCCAAAGTACGGCAACAGTTGCTCGACTCCGGTGCCACGGAGGTCCGCACCGCGCGGGATGAGGCGGAACGGGCCCTGTTCTGGAAGGGGCGCAAGTCGGCCTTTCCGGCGGTGGGTCGGATCTCGCCGGACTACTACTGCATGGATGGCACCGTGCCGCGCAAACGGCTGGCCGAGGTGCTGCTGGAGACCAGCCGCCTGTCGGAGCAGTTTCAACTGCCGGTGGCCAATGTGTTCCATGCCGGCGACGGTAACCTGCACCCGCTGATCCTGTATGATGCCAATCAACCCGGTGAACTGAAACGGGCGGAGGATTTGGGGGCCGCGATACTGGAGCTCTGCGTGAGGGTCGGTGGCACCATCACGGGCGAACACGGGGTGGGACATGAAAAGATCCACCAGATGTGCGTCCAGTTCAGCGCCGCCGAACTGACCCAGTTTCATGCGGTGAAGCAGGCGTTCGACCCTCAGCGATTGCTCAATCCCGGTAAGGCGATACCCCAGCCCCGGCGCTGTTCCGAATACAAAGCGCTGGGTAGCGACACCCTGACGGCGCCCAGTGCCAGAACGTTAGGAGCCTGATATGCGGATTCCCTCCAACGATATCAGCCAGGGGTTGATGCAGCGAGTGACCGAGGCGGCGGCGCAGCAACAGTCACTGCAGTTGTGCGGCTCCGGTAGCAAGGTGTTCCTCGGTCGGCAGCCCAGCGGTTCTCCCCTGGATCTCACCGGGCACCGCGGCGTGATCAATTACGAACCGCGGGAGTTGGTCATAACCGCCCGTGCCGGCACCCGGTTAGACGAACTGGAAGCGCTGCTTGCCGCCGAGGGGCAGATGCTGCCGTTTGAACCCGCTCACTTCGGCGATGCCGCTACCCTGGGTGGGACAGCCGCCTGTGGCCTGTCGGGACCGCGTCGCCCCTATGCCGGTGCGTTCCGGGATTTTGTCCTCGGCGCGACCTTGATCAATGGCCTCGGTGAGCGGCTGCGCTTCGGCGGTGAAGTGATGAAAAATGTGGCCGGCTACGACCTTTCCCGGCTGATGATCGGGGCCATGGGCACCCTTGGTCTGCTGCTGGATATCAGTCTGAAGGTCTTACCGCTGCCCGAGACAGAGTGCACCCTGGTGCAGACCTGCGGCGAAGCGCAGGCGATTGAATTGATGAACCGTCTGGCCGGCACCCCGATGCCGCTGAGCGGAGCCGCCTATGATGGCCTCAATCTCTATCTGCGGCTCTCCGGGTCGGAGCAGGGGGTGATGGCCGCACAGGGCCAATTGGGCGGAGAAGTGCTGGAGGAGGGGGGGCGTTTCTGGCAGCGCCTGCGTGAGTTGACCCACCCCTTCTTTGACAATCGGCGACCGCTGTGGCGACTTTCGGTCGCTTCCGCCGCGCCCCCCCTGGGTCTGCCCGGAAAGCAGTTTATCGACTGGGGCGGCGCCCAGCGCTGGCTGATCACCGACCAGTCCGCCGAGCGGGTGCGGGAGGTTGCCGTGCGGCAGGGCGGCCATGCGCAACTGTTTCGCGGCGGTGACCGCACCGGGGCGGTGAATCAGCCGCTCCCGGCGGCACTGATGCAACTGCACCAACAGTTGAAGCAAGCCCTGGATCCCAAGGGGATCTTCAATCCGGGCCGGCTCTATCCGGAGTTCTGATGCAAACCCATCTGTTGCCCACCATTCTCGATACCCCGCAGGGCCAGGAGGCGGATGCCATCCTGCGTAGCTGCGTGCACTGCGGATTCTGCACCGCTACCTGTCCCACCTACCAGCTTTTGGGGGATGAGCTGGATAGCCCACGGGGGCGCATCTACCTGATCAAGCAGGTGTTGGAAGGCCAGCCGGTCACCGAGCGGACCCAGCGCCACCTGGATCGTTGTCTCACCTGTCGCTCCTGTGAAACCACCTGTCCCTCCGGGGTGAGGTACGCCCGGCTGTTGGATATCGGTCGGAGCGTGGTGGAAAAGCGGGTGGGGCGCCCGCCGTTGGCCGCCGTGAAGCGCTGGGGTCTGCGCCAACTGTTGCCTTATCCGGGCCGTTTTGCTCTGGCCTTGCGCCTGGGGCAGTGGGTTCGGCCGCTGTTGCCGGCTAAGCTGCAACAGAAGCTGCCGACCCGGGTACAGGTGGATTCCCGCCCCGTGCTCCGACACAGCCGGCGCATGTTGCTGCTGGAGGGGTGCGCCCAGTCGGTTGCGACCCCCAACACCAATGCTGCGACGGCCCGGGTGCTGGACCGTTTGGGTATCTCGCTGATTTCGCCGGCCGACCAGGGTTGCTGTGGCGCAGTCAGTCAGCACCTGTCGGCAGAGGACGAAGCCGCCGCTTTCATGCGCCGCAACATCGATGCCTGGTGGCCCCATATCGAAAACGGTGCAGAGGCGATCCTGATCACCGCCAGTGGTTGCGGTAGCCAGGTCAAGGAGTATGGCGAGTTGTTACAACAGGATGCGGGCTACGCCGAGAAGGCCAGACGGGTATCTGCGCTGGCGCGGGACCTGTGTGAAGTGGTGGACGCGGAGGCGTTGGAACAGCTCTCGATCACCGCGCCGGGACTGCGGGTTGCCTATCACTCCCCCTGTTCGCTACAGCATGGGCAGCAGTTGGCCGGCCGGGTGGAGGCGATCCTGACTCGTCTCGGATTCAAGCTGACCCCGGTGGCGGACAGCCATCTCTGTTGCGGGTCCGCCGGTACCTATTCGATCCTGCAACCGGCGCTTTCGCAGCGGCTGCTGGATAATAAATTGACGGCACTGCAAGCGGGAGAGCCGCAATGGATCGTCTCGGCGAACGTGGGTTGTCAATTGCACTTGCAGAGCGGCACCACGCAGTCGGTTAGGCACTGGATCGAGCTGTTGGATGAGACAATGGCCTGAGCGCTACCCGAGGGTACGCGCTAGGCGTGATGATGGGTCTTGGATTGAAACAGCTGGTGGAGTTTTTTGGCGCTGATCGGCTTGGGTTCAAAATGGCAAAGTGAGTAGTCACACTCACGCACATTGAGGTAACCGCTGCTGAGGATAATCTGCATCTGCGGGTTGATAGCCCGCAGTTGCGTCACCAGATCCGCCCCGCAACCATCCGGCAGATTGTAATCCAGCAACGCCATATCCAGCTGTTCCTGCCGGGCTGTCCGCATCGCCTCCGCACAACAGTCGGTGGCGGTAACCCGATAGCCTAGGTCCTCAAACTCCCAAGTCAGCATCTGCCGTAGCGAACGGTTATCCTCGACAATCAGCAGATGGGGTGCGCAGGCCATGGGTCAGGCGACCAGGGCTTCTTTCAATTTATTGCGTGCCCGGAACAGCCGGGTGCCGACGCCGGCCGAGCTGATGCCCAGCTTCTCGGCAATCTCTTTCTGCGAATAACCGCCGATCACCTGATGCACCAGGGGTTCCCGATACTCGGCTGGCAAATCGTCGATGGCACGGCGCAACACAAAGGCCTCCGTGGAAGTGTCGTAGTAATTGTCGTTCGACTCCAGGGTCTCCAATGGAATGTCGGATTCCTGTAACTGCTTGCGTTCGAAGCGACGGGCATTTTCGCGCCGCAGGATGGTGAACAACCAGCCTTTGGCCGCTTTGGGGTTCTGCAGATTATGCAACGATTTCCAAGCCCGTAACAAAGTCTCCTGGACCAGATCCTCTGCGGTGTGTTTGTCACCGGCGAGCCAATGGGCGTAACGCTGCAGGTCCTGTGCGTATTGGCTGACCAGCTCGTTAAAGTGGCGGTTGTCGTCCTGCTTGCTCGGTGCAGGTGCTTCGTTCCAGTTCTGTACCAGGGCTAAATTGCTCATTACTCGATATCCTTGCTGTCAGTTGTGTGTTGGGTTTGCAAGGAGCAGAGCAGAAGCCGTGCCAAGTTTATAACTAATTGAAATATAAAGAATTAATGTAAAGTTTACCGTATAAAATCGTAACAAAACGTTGTAACGAAACGTTAAACGTAACGATCTGATGAGGCCGGTATCCGCACGGGCAGGGCAGGCACGGGGGCCTGCCCCTACGAATTGTGGGGTGGTAGATGAGCCGTGGCATTGTCACCGCCTGTGTAGGCAGGATCTGTTCGCCTCACTTGTCGGTTTGCGCCGACACCAGACCCGTCGGCTACACGCCATACCATGACGCTTACGTGTCGCGTAGGGGCAACCCCCTGTGGTTGCCCGTTCGATACGGCCACCCTTGGTTCCCGGAAGGGCAGGCACGGGGGCCTGCCCCTACACATTGTTGGGTGGATGGAGGATGGCCTCGTTATCGCTCGGGCATGCAAGACTTGTATGCCTTGAGCAGGACGCAAGACCTATCGGTCTCTCAGGGGAGAATCAGGTTGTATTTCTTGATCTTGCGGTCCAGGGCGGGGCGGGAGATGCCCAGGATCTCGCAGCTGTTGCCTTTGTGTCCCCCGGTATGATCCAGCACGCGCTGGATATGCGCCGCCTCCACCTGATCCAGGGTCCGCTCCACCGGGCCGTTGCCAGCGGTTGCCGGGGTTGCCTGCTGGAGGGGGGTGTTGGTAGGCGGTTTGAACAGCAACAGATCGGGTGTCAGTACGTTGCCCCGGGCATGCACCAGCGCCTGGGTAAGCAAGTTTTCCAGCTCCCGCACATTGCCTGGCCAGTCGTAACTCTTGAGGGCCGCCAGGGATGCGTCGGTGAGCTGGACGGGCGGTTTGTGAATCTTGCGGGCGATACGCTCGATCAACGCCTCCGCCAGCAGAGGAATATCTTCCAGCCGTTCACGCAGGGGCGGCAGGTGAATGGAGATGACCTTTAGCCGGTACGCCAGATCTTCACGAAACCGGCCGGCAGCCGCTTCGGCAAACAGATCCCGGTGGGTGGCGGCGATGATGCGTGCGTTGGTACGCAGTTGCTGGCTGCCGCCAACCCGCTCGAAGGTCTGCTCCTGCAGGATCCGCAGTAGCTTGGCCTGGAGTGAGGGCGCCAGTTCGCCAATCTCGTCCAGAAAGAGGGTGCCATCCTGGGCCAGCTCAAATTTCCCCTGTTTGCGTTCGCTAGCCCCGGTGAAGGCGCCTTTTTCGTGGCCGAACAGCTCGCTCTCCAACAGGGTGTCGACGATGGCGGCGCAGTTGATTGCCACGAAGGGTCCCGTGACGCCGGAGTGGGTATGGATCAGCCGTGCCACCACCTCCTTGCCGGTGCCGGACTCACCGGTAATCAGCACGGTGGCATTGCTGCCGGCGCTGAGCGCAATCTCCTTGCTCACCTGCAACATCGCTTCGCCACGGCCGATCAACTCCTGGTGGGTTTTTGGCTCCGGGTCGTCGGCGTGCAGTGCCTTGACTTCGCGGGACAGGCGCTGATTCTCCAGCACCCGCTCCACCACGTGTTGCAGCTCGCTAATCTTGATCGGCTTATGGATAAAATCGACCGCGCCCAGTTTAATCGCCTCGATGGCCAACTCCAGGTCATGTTGGCCGGTCATCATGATCACACTCTGGTCCAGCGACTCCTCGCCGATTTGGCGCAGCAGGTCGATGCCCTGGCCGTCCGGCAATTGTTGGTCCAACAACAGGAGGTCGTAGGCGGAGGCGCGAATTTTGTCGAGCCCCGTGGCGCAATGATGCGTCCCCTCCACCTGAAAGCCTTGCTCCTCGAAGTGGAGTTGCAGCATCTGGTTCAGGGCGTCGTCATCTTCGATGATCAGCAGTCGGGTGGTCATGGGTCTCTGTGTGCCTCCTGGCGCTAAGCATACTTCATCCGGGCGTGGGCAAGCAGCTCCGTTAAGGGGTTTTGGATGCCTGACGCCGCAACAGGCCGAAGACCAGGGCGGCCCAGCCCGCCAGCAGACAGACGCCGCCAAGCGGGGTGATGAAGCCGAGCCATATCAATCCGCTCAGTGCCATCAGATAGAGGCTGCCTGAGAACAGCACAATGCCTGCCAACATCAGCCACCCGGCGATTCGGATCCAGCGGCCAGACGGAAAGTGCAGCCCCAGCAAACCGGTCAGGAGCAGCGCTGCCGAGTGCAAGCCCTGATACTGAACGGCCGTTTGCCAAACAGCCATCATCTCGTTGCTCAGGCTGGCGCGCAACGCATGGGCACCAAAGGCCCCCAGGGCTACGGTGACAAAGCCGCACAGAGCCCCCGCAATCAATTGGTATCGGGACAGGGTATTCAATGGGATTGGCTCCGCCCCAGTTCACTGAGGATATCCAGGGTCAACTGGCGTGTCTGCTCATTCATCCCTTTGCATAGCTTATCGGCGTCCCGTTCGCCGTTGATCAGCGGGCGGATCACCGCTGCCAGCCGCGCCATGGATCCCCCGGCGCGACTCATCTGCTCAGCCATGTTGGAGATCAGGGTCAGGGCCTCGACGTTACCGCGGGCGGCGGCCTGGATCATCCCGGCCAGACCGGGTGCGGCCATCGTCGGTTCCGGTCGGGCGGTGGGGTCGGGCAGGGTGTTGGGGTCTTGCAGACCGCGCAGAATCGCCTCGGCAATCACCCGATCTTCCTCGTCCAATCCCTGGATCAACGACAACTCCCGCTGACCGCCTGCGATCTGTCGAACTGCCCGGACCAGGGCTTGCCAACCGCTCGCCTCCGCCTGCTGCAAAAGCGGCTCCAGTGCGGCCCGGTTGTCCGGCTGCTGGGCCAGTTGCACCACCTGGCAGATGAAGGGGGCGTGCAGGGTGACGATCTGTTGCTGTTTGGGGGGTAGATTTTTCATAAAAGACAGCGTGTTAAATGACGTTGCTTCACCATAACCGAGGTGCGGTCGAGAGGGAAGCCCGGTTGCAAAATGGCGATGCCATCAGTTTCTTATCCAGCGAATAAACAGGGCTTATGCACCGACCAAAACTACTGTTTGGCACTTTTATTAGCAAATCTTTATGTTGTCACTCCTGATTTCTGGAATGCTCGGCTGAAAGTTGCCTTCTCTGTTTGTCATGCAGGGTTATCGAGAGAGTGACCAGAGCTTAAGTCCACTGGGCCAGCGCGCTGCCGCAGGAACGCGGTCCGGGGATACAACAGATTGAGAATCTTCCCGGATATCCGGGTATCGACTCGAGAAAACGCCATTGAAGTCTGGTGGTGATTTTAACACTGCAGTGAAACTAGGAGAAAAAGTACCATGCCTACATTTGTGCGTACTGATAAGTGTGATGGCTGCAAGGGTCAGGACAAGACCGCTTGTATGTACATCTGCCCGCATAACCTGATGAAACTGGATATGGACGGTTCCTTGACCGGTCATGCCATGAAATCGTTCAACCAGGAGCCCGATCAGTGCTGGGAGTGTTACTCCTGCATCAAGATCTGTCCGCAGCAGGCTATCGAAGCGCGTCCCTACGCCGATATCGTTCCGCTGGGCGCATCTGTACAGCCGCTGCGTGGTACCGACTCCATCATGTGGACCATCAAGTTCCGCAACGGCACCATGAAGCGTTTCAAGTTCCCCATCCGCACCACCCCGGAAGGTTCTATCGATCCTTACGGTGGCAAGCCAGAGGCTGATATTTCCAAGATCGCTGAGTCCGGCTTCTTCGTGCAGGTCAACGGTTATCGCGCAGGCGATCCCAGCGAGCTGATCAAGAAGTGAGCTGCGGCATAGCCGAACTGTATTTGTAAAGTTTTTAGAATAAAGAGGAAATTCAAATGGCTGGTGAATTCGGAAATCCTGAAGTCATCGAAGAAGAGGTAGACATCCTCATCATCGGTGGTGGTATGGGCGCCTGTGGTGCAGCTTATGAGATCGGCCCGTGGGTCGACGCTGCCAAGAAACAGGGCGTGGATATCAAAGTCAAACTGGTCGACAAGGCCGCTATGGATCGTTCCGGTGCTGTGGCACAGGGTCTGTCCGCTATCAACACCTACATCGGTTCCGAGCAGGATCCGGCGGATTATGCCCGCATGGTCTCCAACGACCTGATGGGTATCACCCGTGACGATCTGACCTACGATCTGGGCCGCCACGTGGATGAGTCTGTGCACTTGTTCGAAGAGTGGGGTCTGCCGATCTGGAAGACCGACGAGAACGGCGAGCGCTTTGACGGCTCCAAGGGCATGACCCCGTTGAAAGACGGTGGTAAGCCGGTACGTTCCGGTAAGTGGCAGATCATGATCAACGGCGAATCCTACAAATGGATCGTCGCTGAGGCTGCCAAGAAGGCACTGGGTATCGAAAACATCCAGGAGCGTGTCTTCATCGTCAAGCTGGTCAACGACAAGAACGACAAGAACCGCGTTGCCGGTGCCGTCGGTTTCTCCGTACGTGACCACAAGCTGTTCGTCTACAAGTTCAAGGCTTGCCTGCTGGTAGCCGGTGGCTGTGTGAACATCTTCCGTCCCCGTTCAGTCGGTGAGGGTCAGGGTCGTGCCTGGTATCCCGTATGGAATGCCGGTTCCACCTACTCCATGGCTGCAGAGGCCGGCGCTGAGCTGACCCTGATGGAAAACCGCTTCGTACCGACCCGTTTCAAAGACGGTTACGGTCCGGTGGGTGCTTGGTTCCTGCTGTTCAAATCCAAGGCTACCAACGCCTTCGGTGAAGTCTACATGGACCGCAACAAGGAGATGCTGGACGACTATCCTCCTTACGGCCAGGCGGCTGTTCCGGCTTCCTGTCTGCGTAACCACCTGATGCTGAAAGAGATGCGTGAAGGTCGTGGTCCGATCTGGATGGACACCGTCACCGCACTCGCCAACCTGCGTGAGACCCTGACCCCCCGTGAGGTCAAGCATCTCGAAGCCGAGGCCTGGGAAGACTTCCTGGATATGTGTATCGGCCAGTGTGGTATCTGGGCTGGTGAAAACGTTGAGCCAGAGAAGAAAAACTCCGAGCTGATGCCGACCGAACCGTACCTGTTGGGTTCACACTCCGGCTGCTGCGGCATCTGGGTCTCCGGTCCTACCGATGTTGGTGCACCGACTGATGAGACGATGGATGGTGTGCCTGCACACCTGCCGAAAGGCTGGAACTGGGGCTACCGTGGCATGACCACCGTACAGGGTCTGTTCACCGCCGCTGACGGCGTGGGCGCATCCGGCCACAAGTTCTCCTCCGGTTCACACGCCGAGGGTCGTATGTGTGCCAAATCCATGGTGCAGTTCGTCATGGACAACCAGGGCCACACCCCCGAGCTGGAGACCAGCGTTGAGGATCTGGTGACCGAGATCTATCGTCCGGTACGTAACTTCCTGGAGTTCAAGGATTACACCACCGCGATCGACGTCAACCCCAACTACATCAAACCCAACGGCATGATGTATCGCATGATGAAGGCCACCCACGAGTATGGTGCCGGAACAGCCACTTTCTACCAGACCACTACCAAGAATCTGGAGATCGTCATGGAACTGCTCCAGACCATGCGCGAAGACAACGAGAAGCTGGCCGCCGGTGATCTGCACGAATTGATGAGAGCCTGGGAAATTCAGCACCGCATCTGGACCGTGGAATCGCACCTGCGCCACATCCAGTACCGCAAAGAGAC
>NZ_JBNKFS010000027.1:0-49778 GCF_050289425.1 Sedimenticola sp.
TAACTACTCCATCAGCGGCCGTCAGGAGACGTTGACCATCGGTCGGTATGGCAGTGGCGGTATCACACTGGCGGAAGCGCGGGAACTGCTGAGCGAAGCAAAGAAAATGATTGCAGCCGGCAAATCCCCGGCCAGAGAGAAAGCGCGCGACAAATCGCGGGTGAAGGATGCCGAAACATTCGGGGCGTGGGCTGAAAAATGGTTGCGCGGTTATCAGATGGCTGACTCGACACGCGACATGCGTAAATCGGTCTACAACCGTGAATTGAAAAAGCGCTTCGGCAATCAGAAATTATCTGAAATCACACATGAGGATCTCCGGGCAGTAACCGATGCCATCGTGGAAAGAGGAGCGCCAGCAACAGCCGTCCACGCCCGAGAAGTGGTATTGCAGGTTTATCGGTGGGCGATCGAGCGCGGACAGAAAGTTGAAAACCCCGCTGAAATGGTTCGCCCCAACAGTATCGCCAGATTCGAACCCCGAGACCGGGCCTTGAGTCCTGCCGAAATTGGTCTGATGTATCGGTACATGGATCGAATCGGGACCTCGCCACAATATAGAGCCGCAATCAAGCTGCTGTTATTGACCATGGTCAGAAAATCCGAGCTGTCGAACGCCACCTGGGCAGAGATCAATTTTAGCGAGGCGCTCTGGACGATCCCGAAACAGCGTATGAAGCGACGAAATCCGCATTTGGTGTTTCTGTCTCGCCAGGCACTGGACATCTTTATCGCACTGAAGACCTTTGCCGGTGGTTCTGAATTCGTGCTTCCCTCGCGGTATGATTCGGACTTGCCTATGAGTGCAGCGACTTTGAATCGCGTTCTTGCCCTGACGTATCAGGCTGCACAAAAGGATGGTGAACAGCTTGGTAAATTTGGTCCGCACGATCTGCGTCGCACAGCCAGCACCTTATTGCATGAAGCAGGCTACAACACTGATTGGATTGAAAAGTGTCTTGCCCATGAGCAGAAAGGAGTAAGGGCAATTTACAATAAAGCCGAATACCGGGAGCAACGGGCGGCGATGTTGCAAGACTGGGCTGACATGATTGACGAGTGGACTAGCGTGAAACGTTAATGGGGATTCCTGGCCGGATAGGTTGATCTTCAGACTCTTTGCGGGATTCGATCCACTTTTCCACCTCGGCCAAGTCCCAGGCGACATTGCGGCTTGTCAGCACGATTCTGCGCGGAAAGTCACCTCGTTTCTCCATATTGAAGATGGCGCGATCTGAAAGCGGAATCATAGCCAGTAATGTTTTTCGATTGATTAAAGTCTTTCTTGGTCGAGTAGGGTGTCCGTCATCCATTGCTTCTCACTCTCGCTCCGGACCGCACGTGTCAGAGTCTTAGGCTTGCCAAAAACTAAACGTTAGCACCGTGCAAATCATTTTGGCAAAAGAGAATGTTTAGCAATGTGATAAACAATTACTGCATCAGGGTGGGGTGACGGACTTAGGAGTGTTGCCGTGACAGCGTCATTCACCATATTTGCGCTGCATGCGGTCACTCGAAATTATTGTTGCTCGTGTCTCTGGGGTCGCTGGGAAAACTCAGACCACCTCCCCCTTGAAGACAATGACTCCACAGATTGTCGCTTCTTCATCCACTTCGATAATGCGATTCGGCCAATCAGGGTTGAGTGCCTTCAGGTACTGCTTGCCCTCTTCAACAATTAACTGCTTGAACGTGGCTTCATTGGATTCATCGAGTCGAACAACCACGTACTTGCCGTGGTCAGGTGAAACATTGGGGTCAACAAAAATCAGGTCGCCCTCATGAAATTTGGGTTCCATACTGCTGCCGCGAACCCTAAGCACAAAGGATTCAGGACTACAGCACACCGGGCAGGGTAAAAGTTCAGAACCGTAGGCCGGTACGAAACTTTCAGAAATCTCATACCAGTTTCCCGCTTGGACCCAGGATATCAGCGGGTGGAGACTGCGCAAATCCGGGCCGTCGTGGGCGTTGTGTTCCTCTTGTCGTGCCCCGTCCGCATGGGGGGTATCCATCCATCCTTGGTCTTTATTCATGGCCTTTTCCAGTTTTTCCGCCAGCTCATCTCCGATAGAGCGGGGCGTTCCTTTTTTGGTGGGGAGCTGGTTGCGCACCTGGCTGAGGTAGGAGCTATTGGTCCCGGCCGCGCGCGCCAACTTGGCAGCTGAGCCCGCTTCGGCAATCAGAACCTCAAGATTGTGGAGCCGGATCTGGTTAAGTTTTAGCGTCATGCGAAACACTTTAGCATGATTTTTAGCAGAGTGATAAACAAAAAGCGGTGATTGCGCGTTGTTCAATGATTCGCACGGTGCTAATGTTTCTGCGCATGGAGCTAAAGGATTTCCTCAAGATGGCAACCAAGCGGGAGCGGGCCGACGTCGCTGCGGCGTGTGGCGACTCAGTCTCCTACTTGTATCAGATTGCCGGCCAGCATCGATATGCCAGTCCATTGATGGCGACGCAAATCGAGCATTACACACGTACTGTGGCGGACCTTTCGGATGGTCGACTGGAGCCTGTGCCTCGGGCGAGCATGGTTCGACATCCAGAGATTTTCTACGGCGTCGTGCCTGAATCGGGTGCACAAGAAGCAGGTGGTAACGATGACGCCTGAGAGATCGCCATCCGTCCACGAGATCACCCGTGTAGACGTCACTCGTATCCACCATTACTCCCGCAATCCCCGCCGGCAGCAGAACCCGGAATACGATCGAATAAAGGCGTCGATCCAGGCTGAAGGCCTGGATCAACCATTGGTGCTATCACAGGAGCCGGGGGCTGCTGATTATGTGCTCCACAGTGGCGGCAATACACGGCTGAGGATACTGAAGGAGCTTTTGGACGAAACCGGCGATGAGCGATTTCGCTGGATCGATTGCGTCGTCAAGCCCTGGTCGCAGGAGTCCAATGTACTTTTTGCCCACCTCCGGGAAAACGAATTGCGCGGCGGTTTGCCTTTCATCGATAAAGCGTTGGCCGTATTCGAAGCAAAGTCTCTCCTCGAAAGCGAGATGGAGGTTGAGAGCCTGTCTCAGCGCCAACTGGAAGAGCTGTTCAGAGAGCGAGGTTTCGGGCTCAGCCACAGCATGATTTCCAAAATGGGGTATGCCGTTGAGACCTTGTGGCCATTGATGCCAAAAGCCTTAGCTGCCGGATTGGGTCGACCACAGGTGGAAAAGATCCGAGCCCTTGAACGCGCTGCCCGAGCGATCTGGGATCGTCGCCAATTGGGGGATAACACCGTCTTCGATGCGATCTTTGCCGAGTTGTGTCGCCGTCATGATGGCGCCGAATGGGACATTCAGCCACTGCGCGATGCATTGGAAAATGAGATCGCCGTGGAGTCCGAACTGAATCGCCAGGTGATTCATCTGGAGATGGAGGCACAACTATCGGGCCGCGCATTCAGCCTTCCCGCTCATACCGAAGAGGATACAGAGCCGGGGGCGGACAGGGACCCGGAACACCCGGAGCATTCTGATAGTGGGCCGCCATCGAATACGACGACATTGGAAAAGCAGCCCGCTGACATCGATTCACCGGCGAGTGGTCATGACAAAAGCAAAGACCAACCGAACATGCCGGCTGAGTTGACCTCTGCGCCGAATTCCCAAAAAGGTGGTCAGCAAAGAAATCTTGAGGTTTTGCGGAGCCAGTTGTGGGACTGCGCAGTAACCCTGGCGACATCCCACGGACTGCACGAGACAGTCATTCATCTGCCGGATCAGGGCTTGGGCTTTCTGCTGATTGATGTGCCTTCACCGGAGCTGCGGGAATCCCTTGACCAGGACATGCTGGATTTAGTGTCCGCACTCTGGTGGCAGTTGGCTGCGAGCTCAGAGTTGACCGTCGCTCCCACGGACATTGTCCTGGCCTACCTGGATAAAGACTCGCCCCTATACCAGGCCTTGGCATCCCATGATGCCGGTCTGCTCTTTGGCAGTGTCTGGACGCCTGATCCCGGCCATCTCAACAGCCAGCTCTGGCAACAATTGAACCCGCCAGACTGGCAGCGTTTGCTGCAAATGATGGAGTCCTACCGGAGCATTAAACGGTTAGCCTTCGATACCGGGGTCGAGCTTTGGGCGCAACAAGGAGGTGAAAGCGATGTCGTCCAATAAGGAAGCCGACCTCACCACCGCCGTGCTGTTGTACGCCATGCGATGTCTGGCAGAGGGGGATCAGCAGGCATTGCGCGCCATGAATTTTGGCCCCAAAGAACTGGACGCCCTGAAAGAGATGAATCTGGCCGATCTCTATCGGGCCGATGCACTGCGTGTGCACTGTCTGCAGATTGGTCTCAATCGTGATGTTTTTTGGCCGATGCTCGATCAACTGCGTCATCAGCGGGAATCTGAGGATCTGCAGCGAACATTGCTGGTCGCGGACGCACCGTTAGAGATGATGCAGCAGCTGTTTGGTGTGAGTTCTCGGGAGTACACGCGATGGCGCCGATTGTTGACGCTGGCGCCGGCCGTGGGCCGGCCTCCCGAACTGAATGAAACCGATACCCACGCGCTCTGGTATGCCTGGCAGGATAAGGTACAGGCGGATGACAAATCCACATTAACTGCAGAAGACTATCTCGACCTACAGCAACAGACAGGCATTGGATTGCGATCGATTTGGGCGCTGGTGCAGCGTTGGGAAACCTACGGTGAGGGAAGCAGTGCCGCGACATCCGGGCGGGTTGTCGAGAATGGCCCATGATGCGGATGCGCTGCGACCAGAAACTGTTGCTCTCGACGCTTTAATCAAGGCAACTGTTGCCAAGGTTCGTGCCCAGAGTGATCCATCGTTACCGGATGCCATGTTGTTCATGGGGAATTGGCATCAGGCCGTGCCGGCCATGGTCATCCAGGACCCGATGTTGGAACCCGTCGATAAACTGGTATGGATGGTTATCATGCTCCATGCCAGAGAGACTGGAGGACGAACGGCGTTTCCCGATTACGATACCATTGCGGCTAAAACTAACGTTTCCTCAACCTCCACTGTCTCTCGTGCTATTGCCATTCTGCGCTTGACGCGTTGGCTAACGCTGTGTGCCAGAGTGCGTCAAAAAAGCGGCCGTTTCACCGGCAATGTCTACAGTCTTCACGATGAACCCCTGCCTCTGGTCGATGCCCTGTACCTGGATGAGTCCTACATGGCATTCGTTACCCAATCCCAGGAGCATCATCACGCCCGCGTCCGGCGCGTGGCGCAAGCTGTGTTGGAGAGTCTGGATAAGGATATTCAGGAAGGCGAGTCGTTAGGACGGAAGGAGTCAACTATTGAGCGTCGACTGCAGGCCGCCCAACAATTGTCAGATTCCAGCGAAAACCACAGCAAAAGCGGTCGTTATTTTACTTTTCACGCCGCGACCATCGGGAAACTGAAAAATTCGTCCGAGGCCAGCGCATCAGCACAATCCGTCCAGGACCAAAATTCAAAGGCGGAGGCTAAGGAACACTACAGTAGTCGTTGTAGTAGTCATTATAAAAAAACAACTACAACAACCACTACACAAAATACAAACCATGAAGAGAAAACATTTTCTGAATCCAATCCATCAGTCCCGTCGGTGACAGAGCGAGCGCTGATCTATCCGCCGCGCTTGTCGGAGAACCAGAAACACCTGGCGGACAGGTATCTTGCCATGATCGATCTTGATGATCGGCAGTTGGTGCTCGACGAACTTCAGGGTCGTCTGGAGTCTGAGCAAAAAGGCATGAAGCCGGTTTATGACGAGCTGCGATTCTTGCATTCGCTGTGCAAGGCGGCACAACAAGGCGAATTTGTGCCCAACCTCGGGATCAAGGTGGCCGAGGCAAGACAAGATCGGGCACATCACGTACCACCGCCAGAAAACGAAGAACAGAAAACTAAAGCGGCTGAAGAGCGAGCACGAAACCAAGCCTATGGGCGTGAGCAGCTGGCCAAGTTACGAGCATCATTGAATATGGATAAATAGCGCGATCGCCCGTTATCACACACGATGTGATACCCCTCCGTCGTTACTTCCCCGCACTGTTTCCACTGGAACCATCTGATCGCAGCAACGCAAAACACTGCACCAGTCGGATGGATATTCCGTGGTGCCATTTTCCCATTCGTGGATTCATAGCACGTCAGAGTTGATCTTGAAGGGAATGACGCAAATGAATTCAGACGCAGAACAGTCACACGAGAATACAGCTGAAAATCAAAACGAGTCAGTGCCAGGCGCCCTGCAGGGTGAAGTCTGGTTGACGATTCAGACCTATCAGGCTCAGAGCCTGATCCGCGGCCGCCGTGCAGCCGATGGCAAGCCTGCCATTATGGGATTGATCGGTTTTGCAGATCGGCTGAAGTCGCTATGGCAGGCCGTCCGCTTCGACGACCCTTATGCCGACTGGTGGTTGCTCAAAGTGGAAGAGGGCGTTGCCGATATCCGCGCACAGCTGCAGGGATTGCAGCAAAGGATGGACGCCCTTATCACTGAATCCAACAGTGCTCTCGAATTCAGCGTCGCACAATCGAGTCGACCACAGCGCGTATCGTTACAGTTCGCCAATCCCTACGCCTTCCGCGCTGCACAGTTGCTGGGTGAGTACGACCGGTTGATGTGCGCAGACATGACGTTGCATTACTTAGGTCTCGACATGCCCACTGACCTCATTGAGCAGGTGTCGGGTAGTGGGCGATGGGTGCGCCGGGTGTTTGCGTTGCCCCAGGGGTATCACTGCCTGGACGTTCGTCGCTCCGATATCCGGCAAGGAACACCGGCAGCCATCAAAGCGAGAGAGCGGATGGGCGAGATTCCCCAGGACATCCTCAATGGTGAGCGGTTGCCGTCTCTGCGTCCCCTGGCATTTCAACAGCTGAATAACAACGCCATCGCAGATTCTGACGAGGGCTGAACGCCGTGGCCACCAGCACGCTTCAGCAGCTTGTCATCTCGCTCGATACGCGAATTCCACTCGAAGCGATGGTGCTTCAGCGTTTACGCCGCCTGCCTAACAGCAGACAAAACGAGTGGTTGCGGCAGCTGTTGCTGGTGGGATTTCGAAGCGAGTGTCAGGCCATCCGATCTGAGCAAGCGCTGCCGGCACACGCAATGCCTATGAGCCAGCCGTGTACATCCACCCAGATAAACGGAAGTCGCGGAGCGGGTTCCGTCCAGCCGCGAACAACCGAGACGATGCTCGATCACGCTGCGCGGTCACCTGGCAGCTCACACAACAGCGAACGCGCCAGGCTTGCTCCCCCAAACGACACCAGAAAACCCTTTACGCACCTGAGACGAGTGATCGGTGAGTAAAGACGTCTAACCCCGATATCAGGAATCGCACCATGACAGAACTGACCGATGAGAAATTTTCTGACGAAGACAAACCTCCCGTGACCACTCATCCCATGGCGGTTGGGCAGGTGGGCCTCGATGACGGCTATGCCTATACCAAAGTGGCGTTACCGGATGGTCGCCTCCTGGCGGTGCCTTCACGGGCACGCATGGGATCGGCCGGTGTCACCTGGATACGGGATGAGGAACAGAAAATTTTTGAGTACGAAACCGGTGGCAGTGTGTATTCCGTCGGTGCGGTCGATGGTGAGCCCACTCAATTCGATGAATACCCGGGCTCGGCCCTGAATCGGGTGATCGTCCAGCATGCACTGCAACAGGCGGGTTTGTCGGGCCGATCCGTCCATGTGGTGACGGGGTTGCCGGTCTCCGCCTTTTACCGCAACGATGGTCAGCAACGACGACGAGCGATCCAGGCAAAAAGGGAGGGTTTGAAATTGGCGGTTGAGCCTGTTGTTGCCAGAAAAGCATCGCAAAGGGCAGCGCAACAGGGGCTCCTAAAGGTGAGCATCGCCTTTCATGAAGTTATTCCGGAGGCGCTGGCTGCCTGGTACGACTATGTGATTGTTATGACCGATGATGATGGTGTGACGTTGGACGCGGATCGGGTCAACGCGCCCATCGCCATTGTCGATATCGGTGGCCGCACCACGGATTATGTGGTGGTCCAGGACCAGGGCATTGTGCATGGTTCCTCCGGCTCTCTGAATCGCGGCATGCTGAACGTCAAGATTCGCGTGGCGAACCGTATACAGGAACAGTTCGATATCAACGAACTGGGCGAGCAGAGTATCAGTCGGGCCGTCGATACACATCGGTTGCGCCTGCATGGCAAGGATCACGATGTCTCGGCCATGGTGGCGGAAGCAAAACGCGAGTTGGTGGAGCGACTCTATACCGAAACCCGCCGCAAGCTTGGACTCGGTGTGGAGTTGGATCGTGTACTGTTCGTCGGCGGTGGCAGTGCCGCGTTAGCCGCTGATATTGCCAACTGGTTTCCCAATCAAACCATTGCCGACCATGCCGCTTTTGCTAACGCAAGGGGCATGCTCAAGTACCTGCAGTTTGTCTGCGACGCCCCGGTGAGGGAGGGGTAACGACTTTGTACGTGGCCACTGCGGTCTCAGTGGCAAAGAAGATGTCAGCGGATTGTGCAAGTGACATCGCGGTTTTACCGTCAATCCAGTGTCAGGGCTTGCCCTGATTTTACTCACCCTGCCGGGAAATACCTTCCCGCCAGGGAATCGTGTTCTCCGGCTTTCCATTATGTTCAAGGAGAAACTGTTATGACCAGTAGACAATCTACCCCTGAAAAACCGAAGTATTTCGATCTTGATATCCACGGCATTGGTTACCTCAACCGGGTTCGCGAAGTAACACCCGAGAATGGGTTCCCCTTTCTCAGTGTCACCATCGCGGCGCTACGAGGGCCAGCCGATAACGTTCAGCACACGCATTTCGAGTGCGTGGTGGTGGGTGAAGAGGCGAAGGATCTGGTGCGTCAGCTGCTGCCTGCGGTGGAAGCTGACTTTAAAGTGCTGGTGGGTTTTCACCTCAGTGATTTGCAAGCCGAAACCTTCATCTTCAAAAACGGTGATCGAGCCGGTACGACGGGCATCAGCCTGAAGTCCCGGTTACTGCGGTTCCAGTGGATCAAAGTCGAAGGTCAGCCCTTTCCGGCGCCGACGGCTGAGACCCACAACGCCGTAGCCTGACGACCAAATCTGATCGCATCTTGTGATGCGATCAATCTTTCAACCCAGCGAGGGAGATTCTCCCTTGCCGGGCAGGTCTCCTCGACTCTTCAAGGAGACCGCTCATGGCTTCCAAACCATCACCCTCCCGGGTGATTACTAAAAACCGTTTTGCGGCCATTCGCATGGCGTCGTTGAACGATCCTGAAAAGCAATCCCTGCTGCAGCTGGCCTTTGCGATATTGCAGGACCTGCACCAGCCGGGCCTGGAGCTACCGAGCCCCAACCACACCCGTGATTACTTGCGGATGTTGTTGGCTGAACGCAAAGCGGAAGTCTTTGGTTGTGTGTACCTGGATAACCGGCATCGGGTAATCGAAGCCGCAGAGTTGTTCCAGGGAACCATTGATGGCGCCTCGGTGTACCCCCGCGTGGTGGTACAACAGGCGCTGACGCTCAACGCGGCAGCGGTGATGTTTTTTCACAATCACCCGAGTGGTGTCGCCGAGCCCAGTCACGCGGACGAAGCGATTACCCGGCGATTAAAAGATGCGCTGGCACTCGTTGACATCCGTGTACTGGATCACTTTGTGGTCACGGTGGGGGAATCAGTTTCCTTCGCCGAACGCGGATTGCTGTAACGCCATTTACTTAACCCATTGGGGAGTCTTCTTCCCCAATGGGAAGGAGGTGCTCCCTGAATTTCTTAATTCATTTCTCCAGGGAGAAACCTTATGAAAAATTCAGAGCACAAGTCGTTGGAAGATGTCTTCGGTCCTGTTGTCGCAAGTTACAGTCGTGCACAGGCTATCGAAGATGGCGTCCTGATCGATGTCACCGCTATGGCACGTGAGGCTGGCTTCAAATGGCCAGTCGCACTTACCCATACCGCTTGGTGTGATTGCGTCGCCTGGACAGAGCGGGATAACCGCTTTCAAGTGCACCAGGACGAGTCTGGCCGTTTGTGGGACGTGCTGTTTATGGCGTTCTACGCCATTCGAACGGCTACTGCTCCTGGTGATCGGTTGCTGTTCTCGTTGTACCGCGTGCCGAAAGACGGGCATTCGACAGAAGCCGGCGAGGTGAGTTTGAAACTGATGGTTGGCCCTGGTGATGCCGGTGAACCGGTCGTCACGATCATGCTGCCCAACGAAGATTAATGTCGCCGATCGAATCGGCTCCTTGCCCTGGCCACTTGGGATAAAGTGGCACCCCCATTTCATTAAAATGCCGATGCATAGTTCGTTGTTCGTTGAGAACCTTGCCAGTCGCACTTATTCGCTGATCGTGCGCCGACACTGTTTATTCACGACCTTTTCGATCCGTTGCAGCGCGGGATATTTCCCGTACAACGTTTCAAACTTTTCTCTCGTCGGCTGCAGGTGCTCCAACAGACTGACAGCAACATCCTGCACCTGGCCTTGTAGAAACCGAGCACGCAAACCGCATTGTTGCGCCAGGTCATCCCAGTGCTTTGTGGAAACGATGCCTGGATTTCTTTCATTGCCAACGGAAAATGCCAGATGATAGTCAATACGTTCAATGGCCCGAGTGCAAACGAGATCATAAAAAGGGGCTAGCTGTATTTCGCCATTGGCCCGGTATAGCAGCGAAAGGTTTTTGGCATGACCATCTGAATTACCCGCCAGGACATTGAAAATCTGCCATCGCAGTAAATACTGCAGATCGTTGGCGGGATCACTAGAGACATCCTGGACGAGCCGATAGCAATCTGCGAAGGAAGGGCCGCCATCCTCCTGATACTTGCGTTCGTGGCCGAAACCCAGCGCCTGACAGAAATCTTCCTGATGCAGTCTCGCCATCTGACCGCTACCCAACAGGTGCCGATCATAGCGCTCAATCAATGCATAGTGCGTGTCTGCAATGGATCGCAGTTGAATATTGACCACAGGCAAACCGACAGCCTCCGCCAATAGTGTCGTGAACGTCTCGTAGGCGGGCAGGTGGCGGTAATCAGACAGTTCGAACTTGAGGATATGGCTGGAAGGCGATTCTTTTTTAGGCAACCAACAGGCACCATTCTTGATCAACACAGGACACTTGTCTTGCGCTCCGGCCAGAGACAGACGGGGACGTTCGTTTTCAGTCCATGTGTAAACCTGACCACGGCGTGTCACCAGCTTGGCGAGTTCTTGTTCCGAGAGTTCGTAATACGCGTATTGTGTGGAAGGTTTCTGTTCTGCCTGGAGAATCGACAAGGCTCCGGCGCATTCACCGCCAATGGCTCTGAGCAGATCAAAATCGGTATTGGCGATCTTTAGATCGCGGATAACCTGATCACGAGCACCACCTTCCGGCAGGAGGTTGGCGAAGAAGCGGTGGGCGAGTCCCTCTTCCGGCACAAAGTCTTCCTGTCGCAATGGCAACCTATGGGAGATGGCAAATCCGCCTTGGGTAAGCCATTCCTTTTCGTAGCGGAAGCCAATCAGGCCTTGGGTGTTGCGCCACAAATAGCCAACGAGTCGCTGATCATTCCAGACGTTGAGACCATCCGGATCAAGCATGGCCTTCTCCCTCTTGTGAGGACGACGGCTTGGGCACGGCAACCCTGCGCGGCTGGATGACCACCTCCAGTCCCAGGGTGCGCAGCGCTTTTAGCACTTTGCCCAGCTCCGCAGTTTCCTTGCCACGCTCGAATTCGGATAAAAAGCGGGTGCTCAGGTTACCCAGTCCCGAGATCGTTTTCAACGTCAGTTTTCTCTGTTTCCGGTGAGCACGCACCAGCTTGCCGAGATCCTCAGCGGATCGGATTGCACCGTATTGCACCTGATCGTGAGCCATAATCTATCCAAAAAAATGAGCGTACGGTAAAAATTAGCATGCAGACGCAGCTAAATCAACAAATATTTACCGTACGGGATAAATATTAGAGTATTGGCTTGCTTGAGTAAGAATATATCCCGTACGATAAAAATTGTCGGCCGCCAGCGTACAGCCCCATGGTGGTTCCACTGTAACCGTGGGTCGAACAGATTTGTCTGTTCAACTGCCATGACAGGTCGCAGACCTGGCGTGGTGGTTGATTCGAACGAAGCCCTCGTCACTGCTTAGCGAAGCGGGGTAGTGACGAGGGCGGCGGAGCACGGAACGACAACGGATTGCGCTCGGATTGATGTGTTCCCAGCGAGTTCGCTCTAACTATACTAGCGGCCAAGAAACGTAAACAGTTCCATACGCGGCCACGGCGGTAACGTGGATGAGGATTGTCGCCCTCGCCATCAAAAATGGCAAAAACGGCAACGGCGCCAGCCGAGCTACCCTGGCGCACAGCATCAGCTGCAGCTCATCTTCAATATTTCCTCAATAGCAGGACGTTCGTCCTCGCTTCAATCTGGCTAATGCCACCTCAAACCCGGCTTGCAAGTAGCCGACTACCAACGCGCCGTTTCACCGACGGTTTCTTTCAACTCGCGGACCGATGGTTCCGCTCATTTAAAAGGAGGTGAAGTACTCACCATCGCAACTGACTCTTAGAGTCCATTGGTTTACCCGGCACCATCTTCAGCAGAAGAGCAGCCAGGTTGCCTGCGACCAGGCTTATCAGGTCGAAAGGGGAGTAGTGTCCCTTGACCCATCCGCTTCGGCGGACCCAGTCAGGCTACGAGCCTGTGGTTGGTCAGAAACACTTACCAGACTGGAAAGTACACGATGAGAGACCTGAACTACCAATTGAAACAGTTGTGCAAACGCAATCGCGATGGCAGTTACAGTACGCAAGCCAATCGCGCGCGCATACTTAACCAGATTGCCAATCAACTGCAGGAGATGGGGTATCGGCGCATGACTACCCGATCCCTAAAGCCGAAGCACGTGGACGCCCTGGTGAAACGCTGGTTCAGCGAGGGCATGGCGGCCGGTACCATCAAAAACCGTATGAATTGCCTGCGCTGGTGGGCCGCCAAGGTGGATAGGCGCAATGTTATTGCCCGATCGAATGAGTTCTACGGCATTCCCGATCGGCAGTTCGTCAGTCAACACTCCAAGGCGGTGGTTGTCGGTAACGATGCGTTGACCAGCGTTAAAGATGAGCATGTGCGAATGACTCTGGAGTTACAGCGCGCCTTCGGATTGCGCAGGGAGGAGGCGATCAAATTTATCCCAGCTTATGCCGACCAGGGTGATCACGTTCGCCTGAAAGCTACCTGGACGAAAGGGGGCAAGATGCGGATCGTGCCGGTGCTCACCCAGGAACAGCGTGCCGTCTTGAATCGTGCCCACCGACTGGTGGGATCTGGTTCCCTGATTCCACCGCAGAAAACCTACATCCAACAGTTGCGGACCTATGAACGTCATACCACTCAGGCAGGTTTATCGAAACTGCATGGCCTGCGCCATGCGTATGCCCAGTCACGCTATCAGGCGTTGACGGGTTGGGCCTGTCCTGCGGCGGGTGGACCGGTCGCAAACAGTTTGAGCATCGAGCAACGACAGCAGGACCATCAGGCACGACTCACCATCAGTCGCGAATTGGGCCACGCCCGCGAGCAGATCAGCGCTGTTTATTTAGGTCGATGAGTTTTGGCCGAGGCGTCTCATGGATAAGCACGACACTCACCGAGTGGATTAACCATTCACGCCAGAAGATCACTTGGCGATCATGATGCCATTCATCACGATCGAGGCCAAAACATGTCTTCGTTTAAACATCACGGAATCCCTCGTCTCCTAACGATACTGGTGTGCTGTTCTGGTGCTGCCGTCGGGAGCCATTCGGTAGTGGCGGCAGACCAGCCCGTCACAACGATGACCACGCTGATACAAACGGGTCGCTATTCAGTGATGGCCGCTCAGCCGACCACCGGGCAGCGGGATCTGTTATCGGTGACGAGAGCGATCACGATTCCAGGCGACATCGAAAGTGTGGGGGAGGCCTTCCACTGGATGTTGCGAGATTCCGGCTATCGCCTGGCGGCCGATGTTGTGCTGTCGGAGGAGGCGAAAGCCATGCTGGCGCTGCCACTGCCAGCGGTGCATCGTCGCTTTGAGCCCATGCCACTCCAAACCGTGATGGGACTTATGATCGGTCCTGCTTTTCACCTTATCCAGGATCCCGTTCACCGCCTCATTGCGTTCGAGCGTTGCGCGGATATTTCCGCCCCCAATGCGACGGGAGGTGCGCAGTAATGGAAGCCTTTGTCATTGCCATCGTTTTTGTTACCGCATGGTTTTGGGGTGCTGAGTCCAGGCAAGTTGATCCGGAACCGCGTGCTGAAAGCAAGGCAGTTTCGATCAGCGATCAGGTAGAGGATCGAGAATGCTCCGTGCGTATTTGTGATCAGGAGTATCAGCTGATCATTCAGCGCGATCTGACCGTGCCCGTTGATCAAAAGGTCAATGAAGATGACCATTGAGCATCACATGAGAAAACCTGCCATCGCATTAATCGGGTTCTGTCTTTGCATCACGTTGCCTGTTAACGCGGATACCCGGCAGGTAGCCGAATCACCATCTTCGAACACATTGGCGATTGAGCAATCTGCAATAGAACGTATCGACTCTCAAACGTTTCGTGCTGACCAGTGGGGATTAGATGAATCGGAATGGCAGCGTTACCAATCTTTGCTGCAGGGTATCAGGGGCAGCGTGAGTCCTGCGACCTTGTCACCCCTAGAAGTGCTGGGCATCCACGCCCGCAGTGCCGATGAACGTCGGCGCTACGCTGAGCAGTGGGCAGTGATGATGCGTGACGATGCCGAGCGCATCCTGGCGTTTCAGCGGGCTTACGACGACGCCCAGCGGCGCCTGTTCCCCAACGGTTTATTGATCGACCCCGGTGTTGTAGCGTCCACCAAGCCGGATCAAGGTCTGGCGGGAAAATTCGTGTGGCAGTCGTCGGACCGGGTGTTGTTCTTTACCGATACCCAATGCCCGACCTGCGATGCGGTGCTGGAGCGATTGGTCAGCCAGATCAAACAGTTCTCTGGCATCGATCTGTACCTGATCGATGTGTTTGCCGGTGAGGAATCCCGCATACGTGACTGGGCGGCCTCGAAACAGATCAATCCCCAATGGGTGAGCGAGCACAAGATTACCCTGAACATCGACGCCGGTGCGCTAGGTAAGGTCTCCGCACATACGGGCGTACAAGGACACGATTTGCCCGTACTGATACTGCGGCGGGATGATCACTTGATGCCCTTGCCGCTATCACGATTCTAGCGGGCGCCGGTCATGGCTAATTGGCCGATCACACTTTGCCTCATCGGTTTACTGTGGTGGTCGACGGCCGCGCAGTCGCAATCCGTGCCAGTGGGGTATCAGCAAATCGCGAGCGAATACGGCCTGCCTCCGGGTCTGCTCTACGCGGTGGCCTTGACCGAGAGCGGACAAAGCTCGCTCAGCGATGGACAGTTCCGCCCCTGGCCGTGGGCGCTCAATATTGATGGGGAAGGGCACTATTTCCCGTCGCGTCAGAGGGCATGGCTGGCGCTGGAGACGGTATTGACGGAAACCAAAACTTCGGTGGATATCGGGCTGATGCAAATCAGTTGGCGTTACCATCGTTCGGTCCTGGGCTCATCCTGGCAAGCACTGGATCCCTACCACAACCTGCGTGTGGCCGCCGCGATCCTGCGCGACTGCTTCGTCGAGCACAGCCACTGGATTCAAAGCGCCGGCTGCTATCACGCACCCAACGATCCTGCCCGGGCTGATCGATACGGTCAGCGGGTCAAGGCGCACTGGATGCGGTTGACCGATACACCACAGGAGGTTCGCTTTGAGAATCCGTAGACAACGATCGTTGCCAGTCCTCGTGCTCGGGCTGGTCATGAACTCCTCCGTATTGGCTGAGCTGGCGGTGATTTATGACAGTGGTCAGACCCGGCCCTTAGCGCCGTTACTCAGCCCACTTTTGTCAAAGAAGACTCAATCGACCGCCCCGGCTGAATCTAACGACCAGAATCTATCTTCAAAGTCCTTGCTCGGTCCGGCGACTCTCAGCAATTTATTGCCCATACGTTCACCCGGATTGGCCGCCGGCGATACCGCCGATAGCCAACTGAATCCCGAAGCCCTGGGGCGTTTGGCGCAAGGGAATCCACGCCCCTTCTTTCTCATCGGCTCGGATGCGGTGTCAGTGCAATGGCTGGCGACTCACTACGACACTCTCAAAGCCCTGGGTGCGGTGGGCATGCTGGTACAGGCCGATACCGAGGCGGATGTGCGACGGGTTGCCGAGGCGGCGCAGGGCTTATCCATCACCCTGGGCTCCGGGAGCGATCTGGCCGCCGCACTGGGTATTCATCATTACCCGGTATTGATTACCCGTGATGGCATCCGGCAATGAGCCTGCATCCGATGGAAGCGCTGTTGCGGCCTCCCGTGGAGTTGTGGTCCACCTGTACGGCGTTTGCGGCGGGTACGCTGGCCTGGCTCGCCCCCTGGGCCTTGATGATGCCACCGGGTATCGCAATGGCCACCAGCCTGACCTTTTTCGGTTTTGGCTTGTGGCGGGGCCGTCAAGCATGGCGTGTGTTGCGCTACCAGCATCACATGAAGCGGCTGCCGGATTACCACGTGCGGGCAAACCAGATCCCCGTTAGTCGCCATAAGCTGTTTTTGGGCAAAGGTTTCCGCTGGACCCAGCAACACACCCAGCGTCTGCGCGATACCCTGAAGCCCGAGGTTCAACGTTACGTTCAACCGGGCACGTTATACCAGTGGGCGCGACAAAAGGAAGTGGCCTGGGAATCGATGCCAGTCCTGTCTTTGCTGGCCAAAGCCCTGCGTAGTCGCAGCCGCTGGAACCCGCTGGCGCCATTACCGGCCGTCGGCGGCAAGCCCGCCCTGCACGCGGTTGAACCGCATGAACAACCGGTGTGGATGGATCTGGGTGAGCGGGTCGGGCACACGCTGGTGTTGGGCACCACGCGCGTCGGTAAGACACGCCTGGCGGAACTGCTGATTACCCAGGATATCCGCCGTGGCGATGTCGTCATTGTTTTCGATCCGAAAGGGGATGCCGATCTGTTGCGTCGCATCTACGCCGAGGCAAAGCGCGCCGGTCGGCTGGACGATTTTTATCTGTTCCATCTCGGCTTTCCGGAACTGTCGGCGCGTTACAACGCCATCGGGAACTTCTCCCGCATCACCGAGGTCGCGACCCGTATCGCCAATCAGTTGCCCAACGAGGGCAACTCCGCTGCCTTCAAGGAGTTCGCCTGGCGCTTCGTCAACATCATTGCGCGCGCCTTGGTGGCTCTAAAACGCCGGCCGGACTACCAGCAGATCCGTCGCTACATCAACGACATCGAGCCTTTGTTTGTGGAATACGCCGGCCACTGTGCTGGCGTTGCCGGCATCGAAGCCTGGGCGTCTCTGGTTGAAGCGCGCGCGGCGGATATCAAAGAGCGCAACCTGCCCAATGCCCTGCGTGGGCGGTCGATGGAAGCCATCGCCTGTATGCGCTTGCTGCAGGAGAAGGCCATTTACGATCCCGTCCTGGACGGGCTGATTTCCGCGTTCAAATACGACAAGACCTATTTCGACAAGATCGTCAGCTCCGTCGGCCCGCTGATGGAAAAGCTGACTACAGGTACCATTGCCGGGTTGATCTCTCCGGATTACCAGGATGAGCACGACGCGCGGCCGATCTTTGAATGGATGGATGTGGTGCGCCGCAAGGGCATCGTGTATGTGGGACTGGATGCGCTCACCGATACCACGGTGGCCAGCGCCGTGGGCAATTCCATGTTTGCGGATCTGGTGTCCGTCGCGGGGCATATCTACAAGCACGGTGTCGCGACTAAGGGTACTGATGCGTCAGACCCGGAAACCCCGCCACACTCGACCCCCACCATCTCTCTGCATGCGGATGAGTTCAACGAGTTGATCGGTGATGAATTCGTGCCACTGCTGAACAAGGCCGGCGGGGCAGGCTTTCAGGTCACAGCCTATACCCAGACCTGGTCCGACGTAGAAGCGCGAATCGGCAGCAGAGCCAAAGCGGGGCAGGTGGCCGGTAACTTCAATACCCTGCTGATGCTGCGGGTGAAAGAGCTGGATACCGCCGCCATGCTGACCGAACAGTTACCGCGGGTTGAGGTCTTCACCCTGATGAGTGTCTCCGGCGTCGATGATTCGTCGGATCCCGGTTCCGGGGTCGACTTCAAATCCCGCAACGAAGACCGGATCAGTGTCTCGGAAGTACCGATGCTGACTGCCGCGGATATGGTCACACTACCCAAGGGGCAGGCCTTCGCCCTGCTGGAAGGCGGCCAACTCTGGAAAATTCGTATCCCGCTGCCGGACGACCGCGAGGACACGGCCATGCCCGATGACTTTGAGGCGATCGCCGAGGCCATGCGCCGCAGCTATGTCACCAACGATCACTGGTACCGGGTCACCGACCACTGGTGGCACGCCGTCTCCGAGGCAGCGATCCGACCCTCAGACGCCGGTGAGCAGGCTTGAGCACGGTGGAGCCCCGCGATCCCCGACGGCCGGTTGCACAGCCGGGTACTGTATCCCGGCTGCTGACGGGCATCGCCCAGTGCCTCAAATGGCTGTTTCTCTCCCTGTTGTTCTCCATTCTGGTGGAGTGGATCGGCATGGCGTTCTGGTGGGAAGAGCAAGGACTTGGCCACAGTCGACAGATGCTGGTGAACGAATTGCAGTTCCTCGGCACCGACTTTCATCGCAGCTGGTTAACCGCCCAGCCGATGGTGTTCGCCAGTAACCTCTCGGATCGCATCTACCAGTTTGCCTTCGAGTGGACGGGGCTCGTGGATCTGATTCATTGGATCACACCGGTACCGACCGCGGAGGAAACCGGTCTGAGACCGGTGCTGCACCGGTTTTACCGCCCCGTCGCTGACTATGTGCTGGCGGGTATGCAAATCACCCAGGTCTTTGCGGTGCGACTCGCCATCCTGACGCTGGCCACGCCAGTATTTGGGCTGTTCACCCTGGTGGCGCTGGTGGATGGACTGGTGCGGCGCGACCTGCGGCGCTGGGGCGGCGGCAGGGAAAGCTCTTTCGTGTACCACTACGCCAAGAGAGCCGCCATACCGCTGATCATCATGGCCTGGGTGTTTTACCTGGCGCTGCCGTTCAGTTTGCACCCGTCCTGGATCATCCTGCCATTCGCGCTGGCCTTTGCCTTCGCCGTCACCATCACCGCCAGTACCTTTAAAAAGTACCTTTAAGACAAAGTCATTGAACCAGTTGACTGTACCGTTACAGTCTGCTAGGCTGCATTTAAGCACTGTAAAGATACAGTCTGAATGCTGTTTAGGAGGTAATTATGATCGCTCAAGCCGAACAACTGCTGCAACGTGGTTCCAGTGTCACCAGTTCACTGCTGCCGGCGATTTTCAATATCTTCAGCCAGTGGCGCCTCACTGGTGCCCAGCAGATGACGCTACTGGGCCTCAGCAATGAGAAGACCCTCTACAACTGGAAGAGCCAACCCGAGAAGGCCAAGCTGACGCGAGACCTGTTGGAACGGGCCAGCTACATTTTGGGGATCTACAAGTCCTTGCAAATCCTGTTGCCTGATCAGGTGCTGGCTGACCAGTGGCTGGCTACTCCCAACGACAACCCGCTGTTCAATGGCACGGCGCCGCTGGACCGGATACTCGCTGGTCAGGTGGTCGACCTGGCCGTGGTCAGGGATTTTCTCGATGCGGAGCGGGGTGGCTGGTGATCGCTATCGATACGCTAGCTAGTAGCGAGGTCAACGAACCGGTCTACCGGGTCATTCTGTCGCGCTATCCCCAGATACACCTGTTCGAGCGCGTCTCCAATCCCCAGGATTGGGACGTGCTCTACGCCGTCGAGTCGCTAACCAATCCCAGGTTGCGCGATGAAGTTGGCGATATTCGCCTGGTGCCGCCGGAAGACCGGGTCTATGGCGATGGCGCTTCCTGGATCATGGCGGCCTTTACCCACCCGCCAGTCGATGGGCGAGGTGGTCGCTTCAACCGGGACTTCGGTATTTATTACTGCGCTGCCGATGAAGCGGTCGCCATCGCCGAATCGTCCTACCACCGGGCGCGCTTTCTGCGGGAATCCCGAATCGACAAGACCACGCAGGAAATGCGCGTAATCCGTGCACAGCTGGGGCCGACAACTCTGCATGATGTCCGTCACCTGGTGGGAGACGGCATCTATGATCCAGAGAATTACGGCGAAGCCCAGCAGCTCGGTTACACGTTACGCGATGCAAAAAGTTTTGGTGTTCACTACCAAAGCGTGAGAGCGACAGGAGAGTGCTACGGGGTGATGCGTGCCCGAGCGCTATCCGATGCGATCCACTGGTGTTATCTGCGCTACCACTATGACCAAGGAGCGATCGTCAACGTCGAATCTCTCGATGGCAGTGGCAGAAGGTGATGGCAATGTATAAAGAACTGCTGTGGATCTTCACCCAACTCCCTGACGATTACATCGTCCTCGATACCGAAACCACCGGACTCCCTGACGAAAACGGCCCGCCGGATATCGTGACACTTGGCATCACCGTGGTGAGAAATCGAGAGATAGCGGAATCCGTCGAATTTAAAACACGGCCACAAAAACGCATTTCAGAAGAAGCGCAAAGGATACACGGCATTACTAACGAACAGGCAGCGGAGTTTGCTGCCTTTGATTCCCAGTGGAACCCGATTGCCGACTACCTGAAAGATCAGCTTATCGTCATTCACAACGCGAGTTTTGACTGGCCGATCCTGCTGGATCACGTCGCTCGATACGGTTTACCAATGCCGCCAGTTCCAGGTGTGTTTTGCAGCCAGAAAGCAGCCATTGCTTGGGCACAGGTAATGGGTTTGTCGTGCAGTCACAGAGGTCCATCGTTAGACGCGTTGACGAAAGCGGTTGGCGTTGAAGATCTCAGAGCAAAGCTAGGTGGAACTCATGGGGCGAAGATTGATAGCCAGCAGACTGCAAGAGCAATCGAGATGATGAGATTTTTGGGAAAAACGGGTTAGGTTGAATTCATCAAATTTTTACGGATGGAAATAAGTAAAAAGTTTGACTGCTGGAAAAAGTGCTCGTGGCTTGTTTATTCAGTTTGTCGAAACTCATAAAGTTGTTGTGAACAAAATAAGGGATTTTTAAATTGAAAATAGCAAGGTTAAAAATCAGAAATTTTCGTAGCATTAAAAATGCTGAACTTCTTTTTGAAGGGCATAGCCTATTATTAGGTCCAAATAATATAGGCAAGAGTACTATATGCGAGGCTATCGATTTGGTTCTAGGTCCAGATAGATTGTCTCGGTTCCCTCCTGTTGAAGAGTTTGATTTTTACAACGCACAATACTTGAAAGAGAGTGAGGTTGAAGGCGAAGAGCCTGAGTCTATACCTATTAGGGTTGAGGTAATACTCACAGGATTGAGCGATGAATTAGAGAGTCGCTGCGGTCAGCATTTGGAATTCTGGAGTAGCGAAGAGAGTCGGCTCTTGACATCTGGAGAGCTTGCAGCGGCTAACCCTCCATCTTCAGAAAAATGCTTGCGTCTCGAAACTCTCGGTAGTTACGACAGTGTTGAAGACGAATTTGAAGCGCAGACTTATTTCTCTCATAGTCCAACTGCCGAACCTGGTGAGCTGGATAAAGTAGGAAAATCCGTCAAGAGAATGTTTGGCTTTTTATACCTTCGAACTCTTAGAACCGGTTCTCGGGCGTTGAGCCTCGAACGAGGATCTTTGCTTGATATCATATTGCGGCTTGAAGGTGCCCGTGGAGGGTTATGGGAAAAGGCTATAGATCGCTTACGTAATCTTAATATTGAAAAAGACGCGGCTCATCTTGATCCGGTACTGAACTCAATAGAAGAGCGTCTGGGGAAATATATCTCTTCTGAAATTGATGGGCGTGCGACTAAATTACATGTTTCTCAGTTAACAAGAGAGCATCTTCGTAAAACAATGGCGTTTTTCTTGTCGATGTCCAAGGATCAAGCTCCCGTACCATTTCAACAGGTTGGAACAGGGACTTTAAACGTACTCGTTCTCGCTCTGTTGTCGTTTATTGCAGAATTAAAACCAAGCTCGGTGATTTTCGCGATGGAAGAGCCTGAGATTGCTCTTCCCCCACATACTCAGCGTAGAATAGCGGATTATCTGCTTCGTAATACAAGTCAAGCTTTTGTGACATCACATTCTCCGTTTGTCATTGAGAGGTTTGAACCTAATCAAACCCTACTGCTAAAAAGAGACAATGATGCTTATGTTTCTACTATGAAGATATCGGATGCGAGTGGGCTAAAAAATAAGGATTTTCAGCGCTATGCTCGAAGAGGGCTTTCAGAATGTATGTTAGGTAAAGGATCGATCGTCGTTGAGGGGCTGACAGAATTTCACTCCCTGCCTGTCATTGCCAGAATCATGGAAGAAAATAATCTAGATTTGCAGCCACTAGACATCGCCGGTGTTGTTTTCTTTGATGCTGAAACAGAAAGTAACATGTCAAAATTTGGAAAATTTTTCAAAGACCTTGGGTTAAAAACATTTTCATTTTATGACCACATAGATCGAAAGCCGGAAAAGAAGCAAGAGCTAATAGATGCTTTTGATATTGATTTTGAACATCCACATACAGGTTTTGAGGTGTTAATTGTCAATGAGGTTGGTCTCAATCGGCAGTGGGATTTTCTGAATGATCTGCGCAATTCTGGTGATAATGGCGGATTTCAAATTCCTGAAGAAAGACCAGGTGATGATGACCTAAAGCAGATCGTGAAGTCGGCTTTAAAAGGAAACAAAGGGACCGGCTGGGCTGCTCGGTTACTTGAAGGTTGCACAGCGCAAGAGCTGCCTCAAACAGCGGTGGATTTCTTAAATAAAGTGTATGAGTTATTTCCAAAACCAATAGCAAGCACTGATTCTGAAGCCGGACAGGAAGATAAGGTAAGTTTTCTTTGATGCAGGATGTAAACATGGAGATATGCCAGCTTCGCCAGGATCTTTTGAATTGTACTGGGCATGCATTGGTTTTAGGTGGGCCTGGAAGCGGGAAAACAACCATTGCATTAAAAAAGGCCGTTGCCCGGATAATTTCTGGTATGGAATCTTGGCAATCGGTATTGTTTCTGAGCTTTTCTAGAGCTGCCGTTGCTCGGGTTGGTGAAGCAATGCGTCAGCAAGTGCCAAAAGAGAAAAGAAATATGCTGAGCATGCAAACGTTCCATTCCTTCTTCTGGTCGCTAATTTCAACACACGGCTATCTCCTTGGGTCTCCCAAAAAAATCAAAATACTTTTACCTTCAGATGAAAAGGTATACTACGGCTCGATTAAAAAGAAAGACCGAAATATAAAAAATCCTGATTGGGTTGCTTGGTTGGGCGAGCGTGATCGGCTATTCAAGGAAGAAGGATTAATTGCGTTTGATCTGTTTTCGGAAAATGCGCTTTGTTTGCTTGAAAACAGTGATCATATAAGAAATTTCGTATCAAATAAGTATCCCCTCATCATTGTGGATGAGGCACAGGATACGGGGCCAGATGCTTGGAAGTGTATCGAATTACTTGCGAGGCAGAGCCAAATTGTTTGTTTGGCTGACTTAGAGCAACAAATATTTGATCACCTCCCTGGTGTTGGTCCAGAGAGAATTTTGGCAATAAGATCTACCTTGGATCCTCTGGAGATTGATTTAGGAGCTCAGAATCATCGAAGTTCAGGAACAGAGATAGCCTTGTTTGGGCAGGATATTCTTATGGGTAATGTAAGAGGTGCACCATATGCTGGAGTATCGTCTATATCCTATAACCCTAAGACTCGGGATCAAAGTAGCGTCTTGCGAATGTCACTTGGCGCTTTGCAGCGAGCAATTCGGAAAGCAACTGGTTCTTATGCGAAGAGTATAGCTGTGCTAACACACTCTGGGGCATCAGCGGCAAAAATTTCATCAGCATTGAGTTCTGGGGAGAAGCCCGTACGACACAGCCTCGCTTTCGATGAGGCTGAGGCAATTTTAAATGCGAGATTTGCTGCTTTTTTATTGGAGCCGAAATTTGAGTCCGATCGTATTCTTGATCTTGCTTGCGCTCTTGAATTGTTGGCGTCAGCAAAAAAAGCTGCAGGACGTGCATCGGCGACAAAGTGGCTGGATTGGGCTGTAAAAGCTAACGCTGGTAAAGTTTCAACTGCGGCTTTTGTTAAGAATGTGTTGGGGCTAATTGATTCGATGAGATCAAACGGATTTACCGGAGATCCAGCTAAAGATTGGAATTTTATTAAACGAGAACTTCGCAAAACACAGGACAAGGATTTGACCGAAGTAGCCAGAAATTTGGATTACTTAGTTGCGTTTAATCGAGGCCGTCGTATAAGTGCAGGTCTTGGGGCTTTGTGGGTTAGAGATGGCCAATATACTGATGCGAGAGAGGTTCTCGATACAGCTCTGGCTCAGGATCAGATTTTAAGTGGAATTGATGATCCACCTGGTATTCAGGTGATGACGATACACAAGTCAAAGGGAAAACAGTTTGATGGTGTTGTTGTGGTTCGAGAGGGTCGACACAATGGAAAAAATTTGGAGTCTTCGTTTGTGTGGTGGGGGGATGACCACCCATACCAACGTAGCCGAAAAATATTACGGGTGGCGCTTACCCGCGCGAAATTCCATGCTTTAGTTCTTGAGCCGATTTTCCCTCAGTGTCCTATTGTCGGGCCACACAGTCTATAAATTCGAAATAAGAAAGAGCTAGAAAAACCACGCCACCCACCGAATAGATTTCCCATCGTCCTTCCCAGTTAATTCTAGCACTATGCCCCGTAACAACTCACGGGAGCAGCAGTGCTATGAAACGCCATCTCTGGCTACCTTCTTTTCTGATTATAGGCTTGGTTGTCACGCCGGCGGCTTTTGCCAATGCAGACGCCGAGCGCGAGGCGCTCGCCAAAGTCATCCATGAACTCAATGCCCTCGAGTCATTAATCAAGCGTGCCGAGGCCAACGCCGAGCAGGATTCCCGTATCCGATTTCGTTATGACTGGCTGCGTCAGGACCTGAAGCAAATCAAGGACGGCATCCAGTCACACATCGACTCTCCCCGTGCTCAGCCTCGCGCATTTCCGCCATTGCGCGGCGATTACCGTCGATAGGTCTCGTCATGAACGCCGCACAACAAACAGCTTTTCAAGCCGGTTCCGGTATTACCCCAGCCATCATGCTGACGGCCATCGCGTCGATGGTGTTGGTGTTGGCGTTTGTCTGGGTGATCTGGGTGGCTTTAGGCACTTTTCGGGCGTGGCAGGAAGGACAGGCCACGCTATTTGATCTGACCTGGAGCACCCTGCGGGCAAGCATTGTGTTGATGGTTTTGGGTTTCTATTTGCGGTGAGTCGATCGAGTTGAGACCGAGAAAGTCCGGTAAGCGCAAACGGCGATGCAGCGCAGTGGGATGCGGGGATGCTTTCCCTTTTTATCAGTGTTACAGAAGAGGATATTGGTTATGGGCACATCAAATACAAAAAGCGGTTTTAGCAAAAAGTCTGTTGTTATCCGCAAGTCGCTATCTGCAGCGGTCGCGGTACTACTACCACTGCCGCTCTGGGCGGCGTTGCCGACGCCGGTTGCGCCGAGTACGGCGCCGCCAGCGGGTGACTGGATCGGCTTGATTCAGGGCTACATCAAGGATGGTGGCTTGGTGCTCGGCCTGGCCATCGCAGTGCTGGGTTTTCTCTGGATCGCCTACCTGGGCTTCGCAAAATTCAATGAAGCTCGCCAGGGCAAGGCAGAGTGGGCTGAAGTCGGTGTGCTGGGGATTGTCGGCGCGATCGTGCTGATCTTCGCCAGCTATCTGCTCACAGAAGCGGCTGGAGTGATTTAACAGCCAGCGTCAATATCAACTTGCCGTAGGAAACGCGAATGTCCAACGACCATGAAATTCTGGCGGATCGGCTCAATGCCGAGCCCGCCATCTTTAAAGGCTGCTCTTCTTCAGAGCTGGGCATGATTGTGGGGCTGGCCATTGTGATATGGCTGCCCCTCAGTCTGTTACTGGCCTGGTTGCTGGGTGCCATCACCATGGGTTTTGGTATTGCCGGTGTCGGTGTGGTGGTCACTGTGGTCACTCTTGCGACGCTGTTTCAGCGTATCAAACGCGGCCGGCCTGAAGGCTATTACCAGCAGTGGCTGCGTATTCGTCTGCAGACGATGGGGCTGAATCGCACGCCCTGGGTACTACGCAGCGGTTCCTGGGATATAGGGAGAACGCACTATGCGCCGCTACCGACTCGAAATCGATAACGTGCGGTCCCATTTGCGCTCCCTGTGGATCGTGATTGGCTTGCAAGGGATGATCATTCTCGCGCTCTGGATCGGTTGGAGCCAGGCACCCAAGCAGCTGCGTGTTTATGTGCCACCTGATCTGCGGTCGGGTGCTGTTCTGGCGGCCGAAGAAGTGCCTCCGGCCAATGTCTATGCCTTTGCGTTCTACATTTTCCAGCAGCTCAATCGCTGGCCAGAAAACGGCGCAACGGATTACGGCAGCGCAATTTTTCGGATCTCGCCCTACCTGACACCGCGCTACCGTAATGACCTGATCGCCGATATGGAACTCAAAGCCCGGCGCGGCGAGTTGGCCTACCGGGTGCGCGGTGTCCATGAGGTTCCAGGGCACGGCTACGAGGAGCGCCGCGTCGATGTGTTGTCGCCCGATGTCTGGATTGTCTGGCTGGATCTGGATCTGCTGGAGTCTGTGAAAGGCATGACCGTCAAGCAAACCACGATTCGCTACCCGATTCGGGTGGTGCGTCAGGCTATCGATCCGGAAACCAATCCCTGGGGCTTGGCACTCGATGGGTACTCTAGCGACGGCCCGCGTCGATTAACCGATGCCGAGCTGGCTGAACCCAGTGTGACTGGCGCCATTACCAATAAGGAATCAACCCAATGAATTCCCGTGATTTCTGTGCGTCATTGAGGTGGATCGCTTTGCTCAGTCTCTGTTTCCCGCTGCTGTCCTTTGCACAAGTCGATGACGCGGCATTGAGTACTCCTGAACGCGTTGTATGGAACAAAGCGCCCATCGCAATTCCATTGGTCGTTGGTGAAGAGCGCCTGGTGCATTTTCCGGATTCGGTGAGCATTGGGCTGCCGCAGTCACTGACACCGTTGCTGCGCAGCCAAAGCATCAACGGCACCCTATACCTGTTGGCTAGGCAAGCCTTTGAGCCCACCCGTGTCATGGTGCGCTCGGAAACCGACGGCCCGATCTACGTCCTCGATATTTCAGCGGTGCCAGGCGGAGCAGACAGTCGATCATTGTCGGATGTGCAGATACTGCTGGAGTCACCGCAAGATGCTGGTGCCGATCAGTCGACATCGGACAAGCGATCACAGCCTTTGGGTTATGCCGCTTTAACCCGTTATGCCGCGCAACAACTCTATGCGCCAACACGACTGATCCCCCGGCAGCCGGGCGTGGTAGCCATACCCGTGAACCCCGAACCGGTCGATCTGGTATTGGGCGGCAAGATCGAAGCCGTGCCGGTTGCTGCCTGGAAGGCGGGTTTGCGGTACGTCACTGCCGTCAAGCTGATCAATCGTACCCAAAGCCCCGTCGTGCTGGATCCACGCGAACTGCGCGGGTCATGGCTGGCGGCAACCTTTCAGCACAATCGCCTGTTACCCGCTGGCAGTGAGGCCGATACCACAGCCGTCTATCTGGTGTCGGATCGGCGCTTTGATGCGGCCTTTTGATGTGGCGCTTTGAGAGAGGATAGAAATCCACCATGTCGATGGTCACCAGTAATCGTTTGTTACCACTTCTTGCCGGTTCCGTTGTGCTGATGGCGGTGCTCGTCGCAGTGAAGTCCTGTTCCCCGAGTGACCATCAACCCCAGCTGTTGGAAGCCGTGCCACAGGCACCGAAACCGGATGCCGATACCCCGGCGGATACCATCAAGACACTGACGGCCAATGTCAGCGCCATGACTTCGGAGCTCAACGCCTTGCGCCGGGATAACACCGCACTCAAACAGGAAAACCGCGATTTGATCGAAGACCGAAAGCAGATCGAAAACAACGTGCTGTCGAGAGTGCAGACAGCCTTGGAGACAAAACGTACGGACGCCGCGTCAAGCGAAACCACGTCGGCCATCGCCGCGTTGACGGCGAGGGTGGATTCCCTGGCCAACCGCTTTGGGACATCATCGACACAGCGGTCTTCCACGGGTTCTGATATTCCGGTCGGGCTCGGCCTGGATGGTGTCAGAACATCGGCGTCGGAAGCGGAATCACTGGTGTGGGTCAACCCCCTGGAGCTTGCGCCATCGCCTGATGCTGATAAGGAGACGTTGCTTAACCGCTTCACTCGCGGCAGCCGCAATGCGTTAGATAGCGCCGGTCCGGAAGTGAAATCGCTGGTAGCGAAAGGATCCGAAGCCCTCAATACCGCTCTGCCGGTCTACACCGTGCCGCGCAATGCCACTCTGATTGGCTCCACTGGCATGACCGCCTTGGTGGGCAGGGTGCCAATTCAGGGGCAGGTGCGCGACCCCATGCCGTTCAAGGTGATTACCGGTAAAGAAAACCTGGCCGCCAATGGACTGCGCATACCCGGTATTGAGGGCATGATCTGGAGTGGAACGGCTGTTGGCGACTGGACGCTCTCCTGTGTGACCGGGAAATTGGAATCGGTGACCTTCGTGTTCGAGGACGGCACCATTCAGACCATTTCCTCTGATGAAAAGTCCAGTGGCGGCAACCAACGGGGTGGTTCCAGTGGAAGCAGCGATAGACCGCTGGGCTGGATCTCCGATGCGCGGGGCATCCCCTGTATCACGGGCGAACGCAAGACCAACGCTCCCGCATTCCTGACACAACGCATTGGTGTGATGGCCCTCGAAGCCGCCGGTGAAGCGGCAGCACAGGCCGAAACCACAACGCTGATCAATGATTCAGGCTCGGCCACCAGTGTGGTCTCCGGTGAGACCGGTAAATACGTACTGGGCAAAACCCTGAGCGGCGGTAGCGACGAAGTCGCCCAGTGGTTGCGGGAGCGTCAGGCACAGAGCTTCGATGCGGTCTTCGTGCCCGCCGGTGTCGAGCTGGCAATCCACGTTGATCATGAACTCCCCATCGATTTCCATTCCAACGGCAGGAAACTTCATCATGAAACGAATCTTTTCCAGCAAGCGACGATTATCACTGGTTCTGGTCTGGACTAGCGCTCTGATGGTCGGCTGCGCCAGCACTAAAGAGACAGTACTACCGCAGGACGGCCCGACCATGAAGTCCATTTACGATCAGCACATGGTGGATGTTCAGAAGCCAGACCACCGGCGAGTCATCGGTGGTCAGCCGTTACCGCAATCTGGTATCGACCACTACCAGGGCTTTGTGCGAGAGGCTGCTAATGAAATCGACACGGTATTTCCTCGTCTGCCGAATCCTACGCTGGTGATGTATATCTTTCCCCACCTGTCGGGCAGTGAGCGCACCCCGGTACCAGGTTATGTCACCACATTTCCCTTTTATGAAAAGGTGGAGTACGCCTTACCGGGAGAAGTGCCGGGGGAAGTGCCTGGTGAATCGTCCGCAACGGCCAATCACTCGACGTTGGATCAGTAGGAACGCTTGATGCCAAAACATAAACCTAACCTTCCCGAGGGTTCGCCCTTAACCACTGCCGCGGTCAAACAACACTATACCCGCCCGCCGTCGTTTACCGATTTGCTGCCCTGGATGGAATACATTCCCGAGAGTAAAGCTTTTCTGTTAGAGGATGGGGTCAGCCTCGGCGCGCTGTTCGAGGTGCAGCCGGTCGGTTGTGAGGCAAGGACGCCAGCCTTTATGACGCAGCTGCGTGACGCCATTCAAACGGCAATCAACGAGGCCATTCCCGAGCGCGACGACGCACCTTGGGTACTACAGATCTATGTCCAGGACGAGCCCAGGCTAACCCAATTCAATGAGTCGTTGGCCCGTTATCCGTCGCCGGTGGTTCGTGCTTCGGATTACTCTCAACATTACCAGTCGGTGATGTCGAAGCACCTGCAAGCGATTTCCCGACCGGGTGGGTTGTTTGACGATACCACCGTCACCGGTTCGCGTTGGCAGGGGCAGCAACGGCGGATCCGCGTTGTGCTCTACCGCCGTTTGAAAAGCAACGGCAAAATGCCACCCGCTGTTGAAGTGGAGGAGGCGCTCAATGACGTGGCCACCAAATGGATCGCCTCACTGACCTCTGCCGGAATCAACGCCCAACGGGTCAATGGTCAGGCGTTTTATCATTGGTTGCTGAGCTGGTTCAATCCCAATCCACCGCTGGCAGACGGTAATCCAGAATCAATGCTGCAGTTGGCACCCTATCCGGGCGATGACAATTTACCCTTCGGCTATGACTTTGCCGAACAGCTGACCCTGTCGATGCCCCGTTCCGACGAGACAACAGCGACTTGGCTCTTCGATAACTTGCCTCATACGGTGGTGACCATTCAAAGTCTGCGGCGGGCGCCAGATATAGGGCACTTCACGGCGGAACGCCAGGCCGGGGATCAGGTGTATTCGCTGTTCGATCGTTTACCCGAGCACACCATCATGGCGATAACTCTCACGCTCAAACCGCAAGACACTACCCGCAATCACATTGCCCAGATCAAGCGTGCTTCGGTAGGCGATTCCGCTGAGGCGTCGATCACCCGGGAAGATGCGGAACACGTGGAGCGGGAAATGGCGCAGGGGAACAAGCTGTATCCCGTGAGCATGGCCTTCTATGTGCGCGGAGATAATCAAAAGGCGCTACGGAACAATTTGAATCGTCTCCACGCGCTGCTTTTGCCCAATGGTCTGCAGCCCATTGCCCAGGAAGCTGACCTGCTGTCGCTCGACAGTTACATCCGTAACCTGCCCATGGCCCACGACGCCGACCTGGACAAATCCCGCCGACGCTCGCGCCTGATCTTCTCCCGGCATATTGCCAATTTGGTACCGTTCTACGGTCGTTCCCGTGGCACCGGTCATCCCGGCCTGGTGTTCTACAACCGGGGTGCCGAACCGCTGGTCTTCGATCCGCTGCACCGGGATGACCGCAAGAAGAACGCCCACATGCTGATCCTGGGGCCGACGGGGGCGGGTAAGTCAGCACTGCTGGTGTATCTGTTGCAGCAGATGATGGCACGACACCGACCACGGATTTTTATCATCGAGGCAGGGGCTTCGTTTTCGTTGCTGGGGCAACATTTTGCGCACCACGGTCTGTCAGTGAACCAGATCACCCTGAACCCCAATGTCGATGTCAGCCTGCCGCCCTTTGCCGATGCGCTTCGACTGCTGGATCGGCGCCATGCGTTTAATCCGCTTAGTGTCGATGAATCCACAATGGAGGAGACCTTAGACGAAGATGATGAGATCGAGGAGGAAGGGGGCGGGCGCGATATTCTCGGCGAAATGGAGATTGCTGCACGCATCATGATCACCGGTGGCGATGAACGCGAAGACGCGCGATTGACCCGGGCTGACCGACTGCTGATCCGCAATGCCATCTTCCTTGCTGCAAAAACCGTTAAAGAGACCAGTCGTACCCAGGTGATTACCCAGGATGTGGTCAATGCCTTCCAGACCATCGCCACCAACCAGGAATTGCCCGAACACCGGCGTAATCGAGCCCTGGAAATGGGGGACGGTATGGCGCTGTTCTGTTCGGGTCTGGCGGGCCACTTCTTCAATCGGCCGGGACAGTCCTGGCCGGAGGCTGATGTCACCATCCTCGAAATGGGCATGTTGGCCAGAGAGGGCTACGAGGATCAGCTCACCGTTGCCTACCTGTCCATGATGAGCCATATCAACGACCTGGTGGAACGCCATCAACACGACGATCGACCCACGCTGGTGGTCACCGACGAAGGCCATATCATTACCACCAATCCCTTGCTGGCGCGCTATGTGGTCAAGATCACCAAAATGTGGCGCAAGCTCGGTGCCTGGTTCTGGATCGCCACCCAGAATCTGGAAGACTTTCCGGACGCCAGCCGCAAGATGCTCAACATGATGGAGTGGTGGCTGTGCCTGGTCATGCCGAAAGAGGAGGTGGAGCAGATCGCCCGCTTCAAGGATCTCAATGACGAACAGCGCAACCTGCTGCTGTCTGCCCGCAAAGAGCCGGGAAAATACGTGGAGGGAGTCGTTCTGGCCGACAAGGTCGAAGCGCTGTTCCGCAATGTACCGCCAGCCTTGTCGCTCGCCCTGGCCATGACCGAAAAGCATGAGAAGGCTGAACGTGCAGCGATTATGCGTGAGAAGAACTGCTCGGAGCTGGAGGCGGTTTACGAAATTGCCCGGCGCATTGAGCAGTCTCGTTAACAGAATTAGTGCTTGTCAGAAACATCGACGCTCCGTGTCTGAATTATCGGTTTATCCAACATCGTCAATCCTTCAGCATGAATGCTCTGTCAAAGATATGTGGATCTGGATGGCCGCCAGTGAATATTGCAAGAGCTCATCTCATTCTTTCGATCGTTCTAACAGGGATGCTCTGTGAGCCGGTTTTGGCTGACGCAGCATCAAGTTCGATCGAGGTGTTTACCGATTCAATGAACCCTGTTGCGAATAATGCGGACGGTATAACGGTGTACTACATAGACCGTATTGATCGACTTCAGCAAGAACTCTCCAAAGATCTGCCAGTGAATCCCGAAGCCGCAAAACAGACAGCCCTTCGTCGCTTTCAGCGTATGGACAATAAACTCAGCCATGAATTGGAAAACGCTGCTAACGGCCTGGTGCAGGCGGTGCAGTATGGCATTGATCGCTATCCGGCCATTGTCTTCGATGGCAATGCGGTGGTTTACGGCATCACTGACATTCGAGCGGCAACACAACGGTATCGGCAGTGGCAGGCCGGGGAGGCTCGACCATGATGCGCGCTATCCGCCGTAGTGGATTCGTCCTGCTGATGTGGATGCCCCTTATTAGCAATGCTGGAACCATCTCCACCACGGAAATCGTTTCCCAGACCACGAGTGCCGCGCTCAGCTGTATGCGCTGGATGCCGGTGGGGATGTGCTTTTGGCTGCGCTGTTCCATTTACGAATGCGATGTCGAGACCTCAATCAAAGTTGGCCATTACCAGCCGGATGCGGTGGTGAGCAGTTACAACGAACTCGGTAGCAATCCCTGGACGGAGATCCGCAACATTCTTGGAGCCGCCCAAAGTTCCGCCGCGACAGGACTGCTCGGCAGTTTGCTGGCCGTGCCCATCGAGAGCGCTGGGAATCGAACGGAAGGTGGGCAGGGCAACAAGGATCACCGCAATCTGATCTTTCGGGAGACCGATGTCATCGGCCATCCTTTAGGTTCGCTGTCGGGTGTCCTGGCGGGTACCGGCTATTTGTGTGAATCGGAAACCACCTCCTTTTATCCCTATTTCATGTCGAGTCTGGATGCGCTCTCCTGGCGTATGGAAGTCCCGGAGATGTTCTATCCAGCGAGTCTGATACCCGGCATGCGGGAAATCGGCACCTGGCCTCTGCAGACCTGGGGTGGTGTCTACCCCAGAACAGGCTGGACCACACAGGCAGAGGAGCCCAAGGCCGCGGCAATCAATGCGCAGCGAGCCGGGGATATCGTGACCCGGAACGGTCAGCCGCACATTTACGATCAGATCGAACCGTCTTCCAGCTCCGACCAGCGGATTTGGTCGCCGGGTCCATTGGTTGAAGACGATCCTGCCACCGGTGAGTGGCAGATGTTGCTCCCCAAAGCAGAATCAAGCTGCGCTGTTTTTGGCACCAACGATCTCGCCAGCGCCAATGGTTGGGGTGGTGGCCGTGTGGACGAGGAGGGTGATTACGCCTGGAACCTGTGGAGGCCTTATCAGTGCTGTGAAAAAGAAGGTCAGTTTTTTCTGTTCGACATCAACTGGATCGATTACCCGCCATGATCAAACACAACCCTATTCACTGTCTGCTGATCGCTTTGGCCGTCGCTATTGTCCCCGACAGCTATGCCGCTCAGGCGCCCACAGAAGATGGGCTGTGGTATTACGAGATCGGTGGCGCTGAACCGGTCTCGGTACCGGCGAACCCCGCCGTGGTCTCCACGACGTTGGGAGGCTCTGCCCAACTGGGACTCGGCTACAGCTGCGGCAAGTTCGATCCGGTGGTGGCGGTCACCAATACCCTGAACGACATCGGCTCCGGCGTCGACAACATGATGAACGCCATGACGGCAGCGGCCACCAGCGCCATAGCGTCGTTACCTGCACTCATTCTGCAGCGAGCCAACCCCGGCCTGTACGATCTCTTCCAGAATGCCCTGATCAAGGCCGAAGAAACCATGCAGCTGGCCACCAAATCCTGCGAGCAGATGGAGGCCGAGATTGCCCAAGGCAAGAACCCCTACGCCGATCTGATCACTCTATCCAAAGGCAACGACTGGAAGGTGCAAATGGGTATAGGCGGCAATGATGCCGTCACCGCCAAAGATACGGTGGAATCCTCTAACGGCGATAACGGTGTGCCCTGGATCGGCGGGCAGGCCGGAGGAACCGGCCAGCCAGTGCTGGAGTTCACCGGTGATATCGTCGAGGCTGGTTACAACATCAATATGAATCGCGCCGTGACTGACACCAGCCCGGTACCGGCCGCATCGGCCACCCGTCTGTCGGAAATCTGGGGGTCGCCGGCCGAAGCCCGGGACTGGACCGTGGATGTGGTGGGCGAGAATATCGTTACTACTTGCGATACCTGCCGCAAGGACAGCATTCCCGGTACGGGCCTGCTGCCGAAGCTCTATCAGGAATCCGCCACCGTCACCACCGAGATCCAGAACCTGGTCAGTGGCGCGACACCACTCACTCTGACTAACCTGGAGCAGATCACCGCACCCGGCGTTGCCATTACCCGCCAGGTGATCGAAGCGATCCGCGAGATGCCGGCCTCAGAGCAGAGCCTGATCATGGGCCGCCTGGTATCCGAGATCAGCACCGCGCGCACGGTCGAGAAGGCACTGTACGCCCGACGTCTGCTGCTGTCGGGGCGGCAGGTCCCTGAGGTCTACGCCACCGAAGTGGCCCGCGAGCATGCCGACAACTCCATCGCCGAGCTCGATAAAGAAATCGAAAACCTGCTGTTTGAAACCCGTGTGCGCAAGGAAGTGGTGTCCGACACCGTTGCCACATTACTGGAGCGAGCAGCTGCCAAACGGCAGAGTTCACTTACCGTACCGGAAGTCCCCACCCTGGATCCCAATCCGTTGCGAGGTGGCCGTGTTCAATAACTTCCGGTCAAGGCGAAAAAACTTTCTGCTATTCACCACCATGGCCGTGTTGCTGACAGCGCTGGTGGGGTATTTCCTGATGCACCGATTACAAACGGATTCCGTGCAATCCGTTCAACAGAGCATCGATGCCTGGCGGACGATACTGACAGCCCTGCGCTGGACAGTGATCGCTGTCGTCGCTATTGGCTGGAATCATCTGGTTGTGTGGCTGACTGATACGGAGATCCTGAGCCAGGCCAAAACAACCCGACTAACAGGCTTACGCTGGCGCGCCGTCACTTGGCTGGTTTTGCTCGAATTGGTGTTAGGGCAAGGTGCGTTGGTCAATGCCATTGGCTTGATGGTTAGAGCTTGATCATTGGAGCAGGGCAATGAGTGTCGATAGCTATCTGGAGCTCTTTACTTCCCTCTTCGGCTGGACCTTCTACGGCATTCTGTGGGATGTGCTGGTCAGTACCGGCATCGTCTATCTCCCGTTTCTGGGCATCCTGATCGACAACTGGCGCGAACCGGCGCAGGGCGGTGAGGTGGGCCATGCCAGTGGCCTCTCACTGCGGCGCATGGAGATCGAGCTGTTCATTGCGCTGTTGGTAGTCGTGCTGGCCGGGCAACCCGCTACCCTCACACCACTCAATGCCGGTACCTTGTCCTACTCGCCGCCGCCGACCTTGCTGAATCCAACGCCAACAACCGCGACCGTAGCGGCCCCACAGAGCACCTATGGCACGACCGGGTTCACGGGTTCTGCCGCAACAGTCAATGTTCCCGTCTGGTGGTACGGCGTGATCGCCCTCAGCTCCGGCCTGAATCACGCGATTGTCCAAGGCCTCCCAACCGTGGCGGATATGCGCACATTCGAGCAACAAGCACACCTGGCCACCATTGCCGATCCGCGACTCCGGCAGGAGGTGAGCGATTTCTTCAGCCAGTGCTATATCCCGGCCCGCTCCAAATACCAGGCTGAACGACCAAACACGGCGGCCATTAATGGCATTCTCACCACCTACGGTGCCGATGATCCCGACTGGATGGGCGCACACGTCTACCGGGAAACTGCAGGCTATTACGACACACTGCGCCCGGCCAACCAAATTACCGGCTGGGCTTACAGCGCGGCCAGGGATACGGAATACGATCCGGCGACTCCGCCAGCCTGGGGCAAACCTTACTGCAAACAGTGGTGGGAGGATGGGGCCATCGGCTTACGTGAAAAGCTGATCAACGAGGCGGAAGCCACCTCTGCCGGTTTTTCCGGACTGGTGGTCGCTATCGCGCCGGCACTGGCCAGCGAACAACAAAATGACGCCGTCGCCAAAACCGTACTCACCAATGCGCCGCCCTCCTGGTCGAGCAACGAACTGATCGCCAATAATGCCTCCGGCTCGGGTTTGTTCAATACGGCAGGAAATATTGTCAAAGGCGGCCTGGCGACCGGTGGTGTGGTCACCGCATCGGCCCTGTTTTCCGTCACCATGACCGCCGTGCTGCAATCATTGCCCATGGTGCAGGCCATTATGCTGCTGGGCATCTATGCCCTGTTACCGCTGGTGGTGGTTATGTCCCGCTACTCGATTACCATGATGGTGGTGGGCGGCATGGCCATCTTCACCATCAAGTTCTGGACAGTGCTCTGGTACCTGGCCATGTGGGTGGATCAGAACCTGATTCTGTCCATGTACCCGGACGTCAATGTGTTCCTGCAGATCTTTGCCAACCCCGGCGAACACGATGCCAAGCGTATGCTGTTGAATATGATCACAACCAGTCTCTATCTGGGATTGCCGCTGCTGTGGAGTGGGATGATGGCGTGGGCGGGGGTGAAAGTGGGGCGGTCAATTGATGCTGCGACGAGCCCGATTAAGGCTCCCGCGCAGGACGCGGGAAACCAGGGAGGAAGTATCGGGAAAATGGCGCTAACCAAGGGCAAGAAGCGTTAGTCCTTTTCGTACCAGCCAGCGGCATCAGTGCCGTCGTCGAGTTTGCCGGTTCGGTAATTCAGTACGCCTCCACGAACAGAGTCTGAGCTTGTTTTCTCAGAGTCCGTTTCGGCGCTTTCAGCGAAAAACCCAAGAACATCGCGCAGAAAATGGCCGATGGTAGCTACGACCGCGAACATGGCCAGTAATACTCTGCGAGGACGGGATTTTTCGGCTGTTGAGGTCATGATTCCTCCTCAAATTCCGCTGAGTTGAAGCGCAGGACGTTGCAATTTTCCTTGACCGTGCGTTGCATGGATTCGTCGAATCCGTCCTGGCTGGTCGCTTCAATCTCAACAGATATTTTGACATTTACGCCAAGTTTGGCGGTGAACTGCTGTACGACTTCATCAATGATTGTAGCAAAGTCCATTTTGGCTTTGACCGGATCAAGCGAGATGGTTCCGTAAAACTGCTTTTTGGTTGCGGTTGGCGCAGGTGTACCAGTACCGCCTGTTGAACCAGGCGTTGGCGACGGTGTTACTGTGCTGCCACTTCCGCCAATGGATGTTGTCGAGCCTCCTGGTTCACCACCCATACCGCCAGGATCCGGCGTGGGCTGTGGCGGCTGAGCTGTGCTCTCGCGGTAGGCTACCGCAGCTTCGCGATCGATGAGAAGCGAGGATTCATCCAGAGTGGCGATCGAACCGCGTCCGAAGGTAAAGCCCAGGTAACGGTCACCTTCCTTCCCCGAGGCAAAAGCGAAGAAGTCATCTGTCTCAACGCCCTGGTTGATGGCATTGCGGAATACACTGTCATTGACCAGTCGTGGCAGGTAGAGATAGTGGCAGCAGTCCTGCCAGACCTTTAGCGCGCCAACATCTTTCGCATCGCCCTTCAGATACCACTGGTTCAGTATATTGCGGAGATGGATAGGCGACCACTCGTAGATCATCCATTCCTCTTCACGCAGTCTCTCTTCGATAGCCTGAATCAGACTGGGTGCTGTGGGGGATACCGAAACCACTTCCCAGTTCAGCGTCGGCTTACCTTTTACAAACTCCTCAACGGGGGCAATCAACCACTTGTAGGTTTCCCGCACCAGTTGCGACAGGGATTGTTCAGCGCCATCGCGATTGCGTTTGGCCTGATTCAGGTGGGAGAGATCCTGATTCAAATTGCCATTTTCAATGTCGGTGACAATGGATTTCCACGCCAGGAAGATACGTGCCTGTTCCTTGAGCCGGCTGACCACATCGTAATCCGGCGCCAGGAAGATCAAACGGTTCTGTTTTTGCCGGGGCTGGTCGCCACGGTTGCGCAGAATCTCTTCCGCGGCCGTAAATGCCTGATTGGTCTCACTGCGACTATAGGCGGCATTGGTCGGCAGCACCACCAGGCGAGGGCCCGTGCCATAGTCATCCGGCACATCGACAGACGGCGTGAAGACATGCACGCCACCAAACTGGTGATTGCGCCCAAACACCTGGGTAACGCGGGTTTTCAGCATGGGCAGCAACTCATCGCGCTCGCTGATGTTCTGTTTGCGGCTTTCCATCTCTCGGCGCAGGTTGGGTTTGGTATCCAGCCAGTACCGGTCCTTGTCGGAATAGAGGTAATGCAGGCGATCCCGCAAGCGTTTAAGCACGTCCTCGAATACACCAATGGTTTGTCCGGGTTGCACGGTACCCAGCAAGATACGTTCGACCTGAACGCCACGAATCATCTGATCCGTAGTGGATGGTGCACTGCCAAGGAAAATAGTTCGCGCAGTCCGACGGGCCGCCTGGACACCACCAAACAGCGTGTGGTGGCCATCGATATCGTGGGGGGCAGAACGGGTACCATCCACCTCGCGCTCAATGACCGGTTCCCAGCCTTGCGGCAGGTAGTGGATGCTCTTGTTGCGCACATTGCTGTCTTCCAGCGGCAGCGAGCCGGGCATGATCAGCGCATCTTTGTTGTCCGAGTTCCACAGGCGATGAATGACGATCGCCATGTACTGCAACACACCCCGAGTGCGCTGGAATTTCTCCAGCGTGGACCAGTCCTCGTAGAGACGGTCAAAAATCTCCGGGTGGATCGGATACGAACGGCACAGACGCTCGAAGTATTCGTTGGACTGAGTTTCGACCGGAAATTTCTCGGCATTGTTGCGATAGAAGTCGGAGAACTGACGGCTGATACCTTCCACCTCGGCGCGTTCGCCGGGAGTCTCAAATAGGCGGCGTCGCACAATCTCGAAAGCTTCCTCGGTACCCACCGGCTTCCAGACCGACTCCACCCGTGCAAAGTATTTCTCCAGGGAGTTAAGCGCCCGCTGGCCCATGGTGCCACCCACTTCCAATTCCGATTCAGGCAGTGAGGCTAATAGAATGGCATTGGGTACCGCCTTCAGCGCTTCGGTGAGCGCCTGAACAAAGCTGATGTTACTGTCGAAGGTTCCAGCCTTGTATTGTTTGCCCAACTCCAGTTGGCGGATAAAGGCGACCAGCTCGTCAATCAGAATCACGCAGGGGGCAGCCTTGCGGATCAAGTCGGTCAGCACCTCTTTGCCAGGGGATGTGCCATCGGCGTCGCTGTCGGCAACCATCCGAAAGCCTTCTTCACCGAGCAGCTGAAAGGCGAGCTCACCCCAGAGAGTGTTAACCGCAATACCGCTGTAATTGCGTGGCTGGCTGGGGGATAGCTTGATGCCGTCAATGACAGCAACCTTGGCGTGGGGGAGGCTTTGAATGCCTGCTTCATCCAACACCGGCGGAATGCCGTGGAGCTTTTCCGTGCCGACCTTACGGGATGCCAAGTGGTACACAGCCAGAAGGGTATGGGTTTTACCGCCACCAAAGGCGGTTTGCAGTTGAATAACCGGATCGCCACCGTGGCCGGCCAGACGCTGTGCGACAGAGATCAGCAGCAGGCGCATGCCCTCGGTAATGAATGTGCGGGAGAAAAACTTCTCCGCATCCTGATACTCATCCGTTGCCGTACCATTGGCTACTTGAGTGATGTCGGCAGCAAACTCCGACTGCTTAAAGGTGCCTTCCAGTACGTCCTTATGGGGGCGGGCAATCTCTCGCCAAGGTTTCAAGCTCATGGTTACTCCTTACAAATCCAGTCCGAGTTCGGTTTGCGATCCACTGTGGCCTACCTCGTGAGAGGCGGTGACAATGGCGTGCCAGGAACCGATTAATTCGTTATAGGCGCGAGCCTCTTCTGCCCACTTTTTGCGTTCGCACAGTGTGTAGAGGTGGTAGGAAAGCTGACGAATGGATTCGCCTTTTTCTGGCATTTTGGCCAGCAGCTCACCGGCAGAGGACTCCCCCTGATTGTTCAGGCTGCGAATCATCTGGTGGCAGGCTTCCCAGATGGGCGTGCGGCTGTCGGTGGTTGGGTCCCAATCTGCCTTGTAATTGGCCCATTTAAGCAGGCGCACTTTACCGCCACCGGATTCCAGTACGCCGGCTTCGCGCACACCTTCCACACTGGTGCCCTTGGCGCGTGAGAGTGTGTCGGCCTCGCCGAAGGGGCCGTTTCCCCAGCCGTATTGTTCAAACCAACTGGAGCAGAACTGGGTGTCGGCATCGAAGCTACCGGAATCCGGGCTCAGGTACTCGGTAATGGCGCGGTTAATCAGCACCAGGGCGTCGTGAACACTCATGCGGGAGCCGTCCTGGTTGAGCACGGCTTCGTATTTGGAGTAGATGGCCATACCGGGGCCAATGGCAGACTGGGCCAAATCTACTGGTGCGATAGGTGTTTGGCCACTCTCGCCGCCGATCATGGTTTCCAGTGCCTCGGGCATCTCTTCCCGTAGTTGCCGCTGGAAGTCGCGACGAGAGATGGATTCGGCGTTGGTTTCGCGTTTGCGACAGACCAAAACGATAGATGACGCCAAAGCGTTAGAACTATTGTCCCGAGCTCGACCTGGCTTTTCTGTTCTAACAGGCCAAGTTCCATCGATAGAGAAACCTGCCTGGATCACCGCTTCCAGAAAAGTTACCCATCCAGTGCTTAACGTGTCGTTTTCTTTTGTGTCGGATTGTTTGAAAGCGTAGTAAATAGATACCGGAAAAGCTGGGTGGGCTTTCTCCGAAAGATTATGGATAGCTCGCGTCATACCTTCCATAAAGAAATTTTCAGCTTTTACCCTTCCACCATGCCGAGCTGGTGTTGCCACTAACTCTTCAGCTTTTGGTACCGCGATTGAACCAAATAATGCGGGATAAATTTCCCTCAAAGAACGCCGCATCCAGACATAAAAGAAATCAGACAGGTCGGCGTAACCAATATTGTCGTAATAAGGAGGATCTGTAGAGATAATTTTATCACTACTTAAATCCTGTTGAGCAGCATCTGATTGCTTTGCTATCCCTGGTGTTCCTGAACCCAAAGCCTCAAATCCCTTAATCATTCGCTCAAACAAATTATGAAAACTACCAGAAGATTGGCAAAAAATATTGCTCTCTGCAAAATCCCACGTCATAGAGATTGCTTGCCTAGAAAATACGCTTCTCATTTGGGTGTTAGCTGAATTCCACCCGCAAATTGTGGCGCCATGATTAGCAACTTGCTCAATTAAAAATGCAAGATAAACACTAATCGCTTCGCCATAAGCCGTTGCTCCTGATCCACCTTGATCAAGGCCAAGATGATTGTCGTCCATACCTGATTTGATTGAATCTCGAATAGCTTTGCTACGGGCTTCTCCCACTAACTCGGAAAAAGCACTTAATGCAGTTAGTTGCCGTGGCGTAAACAAGTCACTCCATTTTTTCATCCCATAGTTGCCAACGCGAAAACCTAAGGCCTTTTCGAAAAATTCAACATCGGGCTTCCATTTGGGTTCGACAATTGCTGCTTCGGACTGATCTGTTAGCGGTGAAAGATAAACCCGACCTTTCTGTCCTTCTACGACAATCGCCATAAGCTTCTGGCCCATTCGACCATTTTGGGCTTCATATTTAATATGTTTGGCCGATATTGGCGAGCCAGACACAAGGCATCTGAAATCGGCTCCTCTGTCTCCGGACTTGGTGCCATTCTTGGTATCCGTAGGGTATTCACCTAAATGTACGCAGAAGCGATACTGATCTCCCTCTATCACTGGTTCTACATAAGCTTCCTTTCCCTTTTTGCTTGAAAGTATAAAACTTGATGCGAGAGGCACATCCACATGATTAAAAGCCGGATTGGGACTCTTAACCGTTCTGGCCCAAAGCCAGGCGATTACGGTCAACTCCTCACCTTCATAGGCTTTCAGGTCGGGGCGTTCGGCGACCATCTTAGAAGTGATCTTGGTCTTTGGGTACAGGTGGCCAATGCGCTTAAAGGCCTCCTCGCGCATCCAGTGGCCGTAGCGACGCACGTCTTCAGCCAAGCCTCGGGCACCAGACCAGTCATCCGCATAACTGTTTGTGTATTTCTCACCTTCGGGCAGTGGGCCGACGGGTTTCTGTCCGGCAAATTTGGGTGGAATCTCGATCATCGCCTTGTTGATCATGACCGCAACGGGATTCAGGTCGCTTGCGTAACTTTCTAAGCCCAGGCGCTGTGCTTCTAAGGGAATGGCACCACCGCCGGCAAAGGGATCATGGAATGCAGGTAGTCTGTCTGGGTCAAACAGCTCAGCCGCCCGCGGATGGTTGCGGTTCAAATGACAAGTCTCGCGCCAGCTCTCCCAGATCGCTGCGCGAGCCCGGTTTAGCACCTCTTCGTTATTGGTGTTTTCCCACTTCACCAAATCACGAATGATCTGGAACAGCTTTTCGCGCTTGATCTCCGCTTCTTTCTTGTTGACGCCGTAACCGATTTCCCGCTGGTAACCGGGGTCGTTTACCATCTGAGAAAATAAAACTGCACGGGCCGCCGCTAACGGACGACGTGCCCACCACAAGTGCAGGGTGCTGGGGTGGCCGTGACGAATAGATTTTTCCCGCGCCGCGGCAACATTGATGTCATCCAGAGGCAGTGCAACCTCAATCAGCTTTTTGGGTGTTTTTATTGTGGTCATCGTTAAACCTTAAATTGTCTTCTCTGGTGAGGCTGCCTTGGACAGCAAATCACCCAAATCGTAATTAATACTGGCCACGCCAAAGTCGGGCTCAGAATTAAACGGGTTGCGGACATAGTGCGGGCCCTCAAAGTTGTCGCCGTCGACAATCACGATGGCCAGCAGGAACTTATCCGCCTGGTTCAGCGCATAGATGATTTCGTTGCGGCTGACCGTGATGGTGCTCTGGCCCTTGGCACGGCCCTTGACTTCAATGTGGCGATCCTGCTTGAGCGAGCCATTCGGATTGGCCGGTGGACGCGCGGTGACGTCCCAGCCGCATTTTTCGGCTGAGACATCTTTTATCTCGTGACCAAACCCTTGCTCCACGGTTATAACCGCCTCCATGGCGACTCTCTCGATGCGGGAGCGGGCAGCGGCATCGGCACAGAAGGTGGTCTCGCCTTTACGTTGGGCAAGTAAACCCTGCGGAATCACCAGCGCACCACCAATTACCACTGGGGTGCTGGACACTACGGCCTTCAGGGATTCCAGTTCGCGTTTGCGTTGGTTGAGGCGTTCAGTCAGTTCATCCACGCGGCGGCGCGCCATCTCTGGCTGCATGCGCGGTTGCTTACCGGCAGAGACATCGTCACTGAGTTTGATGTAGCGGTCAGACCAGTAGTTGATCTCTTTAACCAGGCGCTCGTTGACTGCAGCCAGCACTTTGTCGGCCTGCCGTTCGCGCCGGGTTTTGACCTCCTGGTAGTGCTCTGGCACCAGGTGTTGCGAGGCGTGGTTGAGGGCCAGGCCTTCCAGGTCGGTGCTGATCCAGGGGGCATTGAGGATGTCCTGCACCAGTTTCAGGTCGTAGTCATCGATGGGTTGCAGGTCGAGGTGGGGCGCCCAGCCGGCGTGGTAAGCCTTACCCTGTTGGTCGATTTCGACGAACTGCAGGCGACGAGAGGCTATGTTGGATTGGTCGCCATGCTTTTCCGACTGGGGTTCGCGAACGCTGTGATCCACCATAAAGAGGATGCGCGGTTCTACGCCGTCATTGTTGGGGTCCACCAGTACCGCGCCTTGCTTCAGTTTGCTGCGGTGGGCTGAGAGGATCAGGTCTGTGGTGGCATGCATCAGTGGGTGGCCGGGGTGTACGAGGTCGGCCATGGGCTTACCATGGACTCGTACTAAATCCTTCTCGAAGCAGATGCGTTCGTACTTCTTCAGTACGGGTGTGCGACTTTCTCCTATGACACGGTCGCGTTCACGAATGGCTGCTGGCACATGGCGCACCTCGTAGCGCCCGGCTTCGCGGGGGCGCATTTCGCCGGTGAGGTTCTGGAAAGCTTCCGTAAAGAAAGCGCGGATGAAATAGGGCTGCAGCTTGCGTGCCTCGGCCTTTTCCATCTCCTCCTTCACGGCATACAGGTCTTCCAGACTCATGTGTTGCTCAACCAGGGCGTTGCGGCGCAAGATCTCTTTCAGGTGTTCGGTATCCAGCGCACCATCGATCACCTGGTGCAGTTTGGCCTTGACCTCTGGTGACTCCCCGTAGCGAATGGCTTCGACCAACAGCTCTTTTAATGAGCGATTTTCGAAGGCTTCGCCGAGGATGTCGAATACCTTGCCGCCGAGTGCCTGCTTCTCCACTTCGAGTTTCTCGAACAGCCTCTGAAAGACTTCGCCTTCACGGGTCTCCTTGGCAATCAGGTTCCACAGGTGGCAGACCTCGGTCTGGCCGATCCGGTGAATGCGGCCAAAGCGCTGTTCGAGTCGATTGGGATTCCACGGCAGGTCGTAATTGACCATCAGATTGGCGTTTTGCAGGTTCACACCTTCGCCGGCGGCGTCGGTGGCCACCAACACCTGCACATCGCGATTGTTGCGGAATTCTTCCTGCGCTTTGCGCCGATCGTCACGGTTGGTGCCGCCGTGGATAGTAATGACTGCCTCCGGCCTGCCTAGCATGCCACCGATGCGGCCCACCAGATAATTCAGGGTATCCTTGTGCTCGGTGAAGATGATCAGCTTGCGGCGGCTGCCCGACTCATTGTACATCTCAGGCCGATCCTGAAGCAGGTGGGAGAGTTCTTCCCATTTTTTGTCGTTACCGGATTGCACAACGCCCAGCGCCTGGTATTCCAGATCCTTGAGGATCAGGATTTCCGCCTCCAGTTCGGGAATGGTCTCGGCTGCGGTTGCCTGGTCGACCACCTGGTCGGCATAGAGTTCGTACTCTTCGGCGCTCAGTTCTTCATCCAGCTCATCGAAATTGTCCGGCAGATCGAATTGGCGATTGACGGTATACTCGCCGAGCGTTGCGGCCACACCATTCTGAACACTGTGGCCGCGCACAACCAGTTTCATCTCTTCCAGGCGGGATTCGAGGCGCTTGCGGCGGCGCTGGAGGGACTGATAAATAGCCTCGGGGCTGGAAGCAAGGCGGCGCTGGAGCATGGTTAATGCAAATCCAACATTTCCCTTCCTTTTACCATCCAGATTGTCGGCCCGATTCATTTCGTTACGAACGTAATCGGTTACGGCAGCGTAGAGCGCGGCTTCGGCATCCGACAGCTCATAGTTGGCGCTGTAAGCGCAACGTTCCGGAAACAGTGGGGTACCATCGAACTTGAGCAGCTCCTCCTTGACCATACGGCGCATCATGTCGGAGACATCCACCTTGTGAGCGCCTTCTCGGAATTTGCCGTAGAAGCGGTCACCGTCCAGCAGGGAGAGCCAGATCTGGAAATCTTCTTCCTTGCCGTTGTGGGGGGTAGCTGTCATCAACAAGAAGTGGCGGGTGATGGAGCCGAGCAATTCACCCAGCAGAAAGCGTTTGGTTTTATTGACCTTGTTGCCAAAGTAATTGGCGGAAAGCTTGTGGGCTTCGTCGACGATAATCAGGTCCCACTCGGTGTTCTTGAGCTTTTCCTGATACTCCTCGTTGCGTGACAGCTGATCGAGGCGGCAGATCAATTGGTCCTGCTCGTCGAAGTAGTTGCCCGAGGCGCATTGCTCCTGCTTTTCACGGCTAAAGATCTCAAACACAACGCCGAATTTTTCCAGCAATTCATCCTGCCACTGCTCGGTGAGGCCGCCGGGCGAAACGATCAGGATGCGTTTGGCGTCCGCCCGCATCAGCAGTTCGCGAATCAGCAGGCCGGCCATAATGGTTTTGCCGGCACCGGGATCATCGGCCAGCACGTAACGCAATGGCTGGCGAGGGAGCATGGATTCGTAGACGGCGGATATCTGGTGTGGCAGCGGCTCCACATTGGAGGTGTGGACAGCCATCATCGGGTCAAACAATGCCGCTTGGGATATGCGGAAGGCTTCGAGTCCGAGCTTGAACTCGGCACCGGGGGCGTCGAAGGCCCAGGGGCGACCGGACTGAGCCAGTTCAAGGCGGGCCTCATCGGAGCGGAACAGCATCTGCTCGGCCAGGCGGCCCTGGCTGTCTTTGTAGTAGACGGTAATGGCGCTATCGCCTACAGGTTCTACCTGGACGATGCGCACAACCTCTTCGCCCTGTATGCCTCGAACTTGAGCGTCTTTTTTGATGTCTTCGAGCTTAATCATGCGCCTTCCTTGGTGATCTGGTCGCTCTGGCTGTAACCGGGCGCGATAACGAGGTTGTCAACGCCATACAGCGCCTGCCTGTTTTTTAGCCAGAGGTGGTATTCAGGGCCATCCATGCTGTGTTTTTCTGAGCAGTCGACGTTCCAGCGCCGGAGGACGTAACCGGCCACGGCAGCCCGAACATTGACCTTCAATACCCCATTCTCCATCGCGTAATCCGTTTCGATGGTCTTGGGGTGCTTTAGTTTGGGGTGAGGGACGATTTCCAGCTCCACGATGCGATTCCACTGGATGTCGTGTTCCCGGTTTTCGTGCTCCTTAATAGGCCCGCCAAGGATTTCAGGGTCGGAGATACGGGTAATAACAAAGTCGGAGAATCTTGAGCGTTTCCTGTCGTAGCCACGGATGTGCCAACGCAGACCGTTATCAACCAACACAAATGGCACGACCTCGCGCGTGCTGCGGCCGCTGCTGAGGGAGCGATACACCAGGCTGACCACTTTCTGCTGATGGATGGCTCTGGTCAGTACGGACAGGGTCTCCAAATCTGGGTTATTGAGCTGTGCCGGGGTCTCGCAGGCAATCAGTGCCTTATGCTTCCCGACAAAGTCATCCCCAAATCCGTGGGCCAGAGCCGCCAAGGCCTGGCTGGGGGAGTAATCGAACAGGGGTTCAAAGGAGGGTGCCCGGATGTAGATCTTGGCTTTGGTGTCGTATTCCAGGTTCTCCGGGGCCAGATCCTTGTATAGCGTAATGTCCCTGGTGGCAGCGGCCTCCTTTATGCCAAAGCGGGCCACCAGATCGCTGCGCCCGATAGCTCCCAAGAAACAGGCTTTGAAATCAATGTGCGACAGCCGCTCTCGCTGTGCCTGGTTGATATCCTTTGGGATGGGGTTGGGCATGTGTTTGTCCAGTGTGGCTCGGGTCGGATCGAGAAGGCTCCTATAATATTAAAGATATGAAAATAATGTCAATATGATTTGTTGACATCATCAAAATGATCATGATTTAATTCTGGGCATTGGGAGTGGTGTTTAGCAGGGCGCTAAATGCCATGTTACTGACTTGAGAATGAGAATATGGGTTTCACCGAAGTCAAACTTGACCGCATTTACCAAAGGACAGAAGGGCGCTGCCATATTTGCCGAAACCAGTTGAGCTTACTCAATTATGGAACGCTCGGGAAGCGAGGGGCCTGGGAGGTTGAGCACTCCAAGCCGAAGTCAAAAGGCGGCACTGATCATATGAATAACCTCTATGCAGCCTGCATTCCATGCAATCGGAAAAAGGGCAACTCCTCGAACACATCCGCTCGATCTGTAAACGGCTACAGGTGTGCGCCGCTTTCCAAGGTCAAGCGGGGTGAAAATACGGTAGCGGGTGGAGTTGTGGGGGCGCTTGCCTTCCTGCTGGTGCCGCCGCACTTGCGGTTGGCGGCTGTGGTCGTTGGCGGGGTTGTTGGTGCGGTGGTGGGTAAATCATACGAGCCGGACTGAAGGATTCTGACATGTGGCATGACAATGAGACTACGGTTGACTATGTCAACTTCCGGCTGGTAGCCAAGGCTTGTGCTGAGCTCGTTCGGGACGCAGGAGGCGAGCCAATATCCATCGGAATATCTGGTGGTTGGGGCATGGGTAAATCCTCCCTCGTTCGAATGGTCGCGTCGGAATTATCGCTTGACCAGGATTCCAGCAAGAAAGCCGATGGACAGGGTGGTACAAGGTATATCGTTGTTACCTTCAACCCGTGGCTCTATCAAGGTTTTGAAGACGCCCGAACGGCACTGCTGCAAACCGTAGGGGACGCGGTTCTCAAGGAAGCCGAGAAGGATGCTGGTCTGTTTGAGAAGGCCAAGTCGCTTGTTAAGCGAATTAATCTCCTGCGCCTGGCTCAGCTCGGAGGAGAGACGGCTGCGACTATCATCACCGGAGTGCCTGTCGGTCTCATTGGGAAGGTGGTGGAGTCTGGCACAGAGGCGTTTAGGAATAAGTCTGTTCAGGAAGGGCATGCTGCAGTACAGGAAGCACAAACTGCTACAAAAGGCCTGTTGAATGAAGCCCAGCCCATTTCTCTCCCCAAAGAAATCCAGTCATTTCGTGATGCGCTGGAAAATCTTCTCGAAGAGCTAGGGATCACGCTGGTCGTCTTTGTCGACGATCTCGATAGGTGTTTGCCGAAAACTGCAATTTCCACGCTGGAGGCAATTCGTTTACTGCTGTTTTTGCGACGAAGTGCTTTTGTCATCGCAGCTGATGATGTCTTCATCCGCGGTGCTGTACGGGTGCATTTTGCGGGTACTGGCCTGGATGACGATATCGCAACTAATTACTTCGATAAGCTTATTCAAGTGCCACTGCGTGTACCAAGACTTGGTCCCAATGAGACCAAAGCCTATACCGCATTATTGTTCTTGGAGCGCGCTCATCGCAATGGTCAGCTTGACGCTGAAAACTTTGATTCTGCGAAATCCAGTGTCGAGACGCGATTGAGAGAAACATGGACCGGGAAGTCCGTAGATCTGACGTTTTTGGAAAGTCTCGCCCCGCAAGGGAGTTCTGAGCTTCTGGGTTTGATGGGGTTGGCTGAGCGGTTGGCTCCGCTGCTATTCAGTGCAAGTACGGTTCAAGCTAATCCGAGGTTGGTCAAACGTTTTCTCAACACTGTATTCCTGCGCAAGACCCTGGCTAAACCTCAAAATATCGACGTGGATGTCCAGGTTTTAGCGAAGTGGCACCTTCTTGAGCGGTGCGATGAATCAATCGCGAATGCGCTTGCAGAAAGGGTTTCTGCTGAGAACGAAGGCAAAGTTGAAATTCTTCGCGAGGCAGAGGAAGTTGCGAAAGAGGAGGATCAAAAGCTTCCCACGCTCTTTGGCGACAAAGAGTTTGCGCGTGAGTGGCTCAGGCTCGAACCGCCTCTTGGCGACATGGACTTGAGGCCTATATTGCATCTAAGCCGCGACAGCACGATCAGGGATTTTGGCGCGGATGAGCTAAATGCCGCTGGCAAGGCGCTGCGTGATTCGCTGGTTTCCGCTCGAACATCAAATGATGCATTAAAACAGCAGATTC
>NZ_JBNKFS010000028.1:0-46253 GCF_050289425.1 Sedimenticola sp.
TTTACGTTGTAATCCACAACCCGCTTTACTGCCACCAGTACTTTCATACATCACCTTCGGTTGATTTGGCTGCCGCCCTGATGCGGAGAATGCACTCCGCATGGAAAACAATAAATGAATTATTTTTCATGCTTGAATTATAATAGATGAACTATTTTGCCTATTTGTTTGTGGAAATCAATACAAATACGCGCCCGCTACGTAAGCGTGCGTCGCATTAACGAAACAAATTCGGCTTAAGCCGGATAAAATCGGCGCCATAATAACTTTTTATAGCTATACAAAGGAGTCTACGTATTCGACAGGTTAGATAGTAAACTACGCCGCGAATCAGAGAGCGCGGGGATAAGCCACTATACGCTGGTCGATACGTCAAATTAGTGATTGATTGAAATTGACCCGTCTGTCTGACTTAGTATAATGACGTTTACGTAAACGTCAACATAGCTACCTTATACCATCCGGGAACAACAACCGGGACTAACACCATGAGGGGGTGTCGTTGTGGAACGCGAAGCGATGGAATTCGATGTTGTAATAGTGGGTGCGGGCCCTTCTGGACTCACTGCCGCCATTCGCCTGGCCCAGCTGGCCAGTGAACATGAGCAAGAGTTGACGATCTGTGTGGTTGAAAAAGGTTCCGAAATCGGCGCCCACATCCTATCGGGAGCCGTGCTCGAACCACGGGCACTCGATGAGCTGATTCCAGACTGGAAGGAACGAGGTGCACCGCTGGACACCCCCGCCAGCGAAGACCGGTTCCTCTACCTGACGGAAAAAAAATCCATCGCCATGCCCAATCCGCCGCAGATGCACAATGCGGGCAATTACGTGATCAGCCTCGGCAACTTCTGCCGCTGGCTGGCGGAACAGGCAGAACAACTGGGAGTGGAAGTATTTCCGGGATTTGCCGCTGCGGAAGTCCTTTATGATGAACAGGGTGCGGTGCGTGGCATCGCCACCGGCGACATGGGTATCAGCCGCTCGGGTGAACAGACCGAGAACTATGAGCCGGGCATCGAACTGCACGCCAAGCAGACGCTGTTTGCCGAGGGTTGCCGTGGCTCGTTGACCAAAGGATTGATGGAGCGCTTTGATCTGCGTAACGGCGTTGATCCTCAGACCTACGGTATCGGCATCAAGGAGTTGTGGGAAATAGACCCGGCGAAGGTCAAGCCTGGCACCATCCTGCACACCATCGGCTGGCCCCTGGACAGTCAAACCTACGGCGGTTCATTCCTTTACCATCTCTCTGAAAACCAAGTGGTGGTCGGCTTCGTTGTCGGATTGGATTATAAAAATCCCCACCTCAGCCCATTTGAAGAATTCCAGCGTTTCAAGACGCACCCGGATATTCGCCCCCTGTTTGAAGGCGGCCGCCGGATCAGCTACGGCGCCCGTGCCCTTTCTGAAGGGGGATTCCAGTCTATTCCCAAACTGACCTTCCCTGGCGGTATGCTGATAGGCGATACGGCCGGCTTCCTCAACGTGCCAAAAATAAAGGGTACCCACACCGCCATGAAGAGTGCCATGGTGGCGGCCGAGTCAGTCTTTGAACAGCTCGCGAGCGAAGGCCGCAAAGAGATAGATACCTATCCGCAGCACCTACAGCAAAGTTGGCTCTGGGATGAATTGAACAAGGTACGAAATATCCGCCCCGGCTTCAGTAAAGGGCTCTGGTTCGGCCTGTTCAATGCGGCGCTGGAGACCTATCTGTTCCGCGGTAAAGCGCCGTGGACGATGCATCATCATGCCGACCATGAGCAGCTCGGCAAAGCCGCCGATTATCCATCTATCGACTATCCCAAGCCGGACGGAAAAATCACCTTTGATCGCCTCTCATCGGTCTTTATATCCAATACCAATCACGAAGAGGATCAGCCGATTCATCTTCAGTTGAAGGACCAGGAAGTTCCGATCACAGTCAATCTGGCCCTCTATGACGCCCCCGAACAGCGCTACTGCCCTGCCGGTGTCTATGAGATTTTACAGGAGGAGGGACAACCGCCTCAGCTGCAGATCAACGCCCAGAACTGTGTGCACTGTAAAACCTGTGACATCAAGGATCCGACACAGAATATCAACTGGACCGTGCCACAGGGTGGCGGTGGCCCCAACTACCCCAATATGTAGGCGGCGGTGAGCGGCGGCGATACCACACCGGGTATCGCCCGCTTTTCACAGCCGCCCAATGAACCCGACCCTATCAAGAGGAATCGATCCATGCCGAGTTACAAAGCCCCTATCCGCGACTTGCAGTTTGTATTCCACGAACTGCATGAAGCCGACAAAACCTTGAGCGAGCTTCCCGGTTTTGATGAGGTGACCCCCGACTTGGTGGATGCGATCCTGGAAGAAGGCGGCAAGATTTGTGAAGAGTTGCTGCACCCTATTAACCAGAGCGGTGATCAGGAAGGATGCCGCTTCGAGCAAGGCAAGGTAACTACGCCCAAGGGTTTCAAGGAGGCTTACCAAACCTTTATAGAGGGCGGCTGGCCATCCCTGGCGGCCGATCCGGAATTGGGTGGACAGGGATTGCCCGAGACCATCAGTTTTATGTTGGAGGAGATGCTCTGTTCAGCCAATGTCTCCTTCAGTCTCTATCCCGGCCTGACCCGGGGCGCTATCAACGCCATCAGCCATCACGCCACGGATGAATTGAAACAACAATATTTGCCGAAGATGGTAGAAGGCGTCTGGAGCGGCACCATGTGCCTGACCGAGCCGCACTGCGGCACCGACCTGGGCTTGGTACGCACCAAGGCCGTACCAAAAGGAGATGGCGGTTATGCGATCTCCGGCACCAAGATCTTCATCACCGGCGGTGACCATGATCTGACCGAGAACATTATCCACTTGGTACTGGCACGACTGCCGGACGCACCGGAAGGGGTACGCGGTATCAGTCTGTTCCTGGTACCGAAATTGATGCCGGACGCACAAAACGAACCCGGCGAAAGCAACGGGGTCAGTTGCGGATCCATCGAACACAAAATGGGCATCAAGGCTTCCGCCACCTGTGTCATGAACTTCGACGGTGCCACCGGTTATCTGGTAGGACCGGAAAACAAGGGACTTGCCTGCATGTTCACGATGATGAACTCGGAGCGACTAGCCATCGGTATGCAGGGTCTTGGGTTGGGTGAGGTGGCATACCAGAATGCCGTTACCTATGCCCGCGAACGTTTGCAAAGCCGTGCGGCAACCGGCATCAAGGCACCGGATAAAGCGGCCGACCCGCTGCTGGTACATCCCGACATTCGGCGCATGCTGTTGACGACACGCGCCTACAACGAAGGTGCTCGCGCACTGGCTACCTGGACCGCTATCAACATCGACTTGGCCCACCGCCACCCCGACCTGTCGAAACGGGAAGAGGCGGATGATTATGTCGCCCTGATCACCCCCATTATCAAGGCATTCTTCTCCGACTACGGCTATGAGACCACCACCCTCTGCCAACAGGTTTACGGTGGACACGGCTATATTCAGGAGTGGGGTATGGAGCAGTTTGTAAGGGATGCCCGGATCGCCCAGATCTACGAAGGCACCAACGGTATTCAGGCACTGGACCTGGTCCGTCGCAAGCTGTTTCTCCACGACGGAAGACTACCGAAACGCTTCTTTAACATGCTGGATAGCTATGTTGCCGAACATAAAGGCGAGGCAGCGCTTGCCGAGTTTATCGAGCCGTTAAGCGAAGCCAACGCATTACTGCAGGCACTTACTACCTGGCTACAGGAGACAAGCCCGCAGAATCCGGACGAGTTGGGTGCGGCGGCAACGGATTACTTGCGTATTTTTGCCTTGACCACCTTTGCCTGGCTCTGGGCACGCATGGCGCAGGTTGCGACACAGAAACAGGCAGCAGATAGCAGTGGCTTCTATCAAACAAAGCTCCACACAGCGCGTTTTTTCATGGGACGACTGTTGCCACAGATTCAGGGACTGGATAGTGCTATCCGTTCAGGCGCAAATTTAATGATGGCACTCGACGAAGCCGAATTCTGACCCAAGGCATCGTAGTGTAAGCCCCGGCAAAGCCAGCAGCTTGCCGGGACGTAGCCAATCGCATCAGGAGTTGTTATGCCAAAAATAACCTGCCAGGATTTTAACCACATCCTTGAAAATGAGATGTCCTGGGCCAACGACCTGGGGATGCGGCTTGAGCGCATCGAACCCGGATTGGGGGTCATGCGCCTGCCCTATCACCACGGTAGCACTCGCCCGGGCGGCACCATCTCCGGTCCCCATATGATGATGCTGGCCGATGCTTGCATGTATGCCGTGGTATTGGGGTTGATTGGGCAAGTCAAGCTGGCGGTCACCACCAATTTCAACATCAATTTCTTACGTAAACCGGAGCAAACAGACCTGATGGCCGAAGGAAAAATCATCAAACTCGGCAAACGTCTGGCCATTATGGAGGTCTCCATTACCGCCGAATCCACGGGTAAACTGGTCGCCCATGCCACCGGTACCTACTCCATACCACCGCTGGAAGAAAACGGATCAGACGGGTAAAGACCCAACAATTAATAAGTATATTATTATTTTATTGATTGATAATTATCAATGTGCCATAATCCCTTCGTGTGCTTCAATAGGCACAGGTCGGCGGGGCTTGGCCAAAGGCAGTATCGTAGTAGCGTCAAGTCCTGCTGTTCCTTCTAAATCCCCATCCTCCTTTGGTGGTTTAACAATGGTTACTTAGGCCTGACCTCCCCTGTCAGGCTTTTTTTTGCCTATTTCCCATCCATGCGACTGGCTCCTACCGCACCCGTTGTGCCGATTATTCCGGTATCCAAGGTGCCACCGGATAGATATTCACAATCATGCTTTTTGTTACCAAAATTTTTCGCTGTGGCGTATACTTACCTGAATGAAAGCGGAATTCGTCAATCCTTTTCTCAATGCGATCCTTGATGTTCTATCCACCATGGCACGCATTGAAGCCAAGCCGGGAAAGCCTTATCTCAAGAAAGAGCGCACCTCCATGGGTGACGTCAGCGGCCTGATCGGTCTTACGGGACAACTGATGAAAGGATCGCTCGCCATCTCCTTTACGGAACCGGTCATCTTTCAGGTGACGGAAAATATGCTGGGAGAGAAAGTCAACTCGGTCAACGATCTGGTTACCGACTTGGTGGGTGAAATCACCAACATGGTTACTGGCGGTGCAAAACGCGCATTGAGTGAGATGGGTTACGATTTTGATTTGGCAATTCCGGGCGTCGTGGCCGGCAAAAACCATATCATCACCCACAAATCCAGCGGCCAGACCATTATTCTTCCCTTTCATACCGATAAGGGCGATTTTTTTGTCGAGATTTGCTTTGAGGGGTGAACTGTTCCCGACTTGGACTCGCGATCCCCTGCCACATCTCAACCACGTCAGATAATCCCCATCCACCCGTTGTATACTCACATAACAAGTGTTGCCGTCCCACATCCGTTACATATCAAGAATAACGGTGTAACCAGGAAACAATCGCGTGCCAGACAATTTACCGCAGAATCTTAAGTTGGGTATTGACGCGCTCAGACACAAAGGCCTGAATCTTTTTGCCGTAATGAGTGTCCGACGACTACCCGATCAAGCGATCGAGTCACTCACTCGTCTCAATCCACTACTGTCCGACGACAGCCGCATCATCCTGATTGGACATGGCGGCAAAACACTTTGGGAAAGACTCTCAGCCGAAGCGCAGCCAGGCCCGGATCCCATCGACCACTACAGTGGTGAAGCCGCACTGCGCTTTTCCCAGGAAGTGCTGCCCCCCGGGACATACCAACTGCTTTATCCCGGTGATTCACCAATCTCACTACAACGACTCGGCACAATAGCCGGCTGGCATAACCCCTCCCCCTTGGGGATAGGCATTCATCCTCAATGGGGATTGTGGTACGCCTATCGTGCCGTCATACTGACTAACGAGCCATTGCCGGAGATCCTGCAACCAACACCACCATCACCTTGTGCAGCCTGTCACGAAAAACCCTGCCTCTCTGTCTGCCCTGCCGGTGCGCTAGCCGAGGACAAGATGATTGATAGGGAACGCTGCGCCCACTACCGGCTTGGCAGTGACTCACGCTGCGGCGACCGCTGCGTTGCACGCTGGAGTTGCCCTGTATCAACAGATCAGCGTTATACTCTGGAACAAGTCCAGTATCACTATCGACTCTCCCTTGAAACATTGCGACACTATTACAGTTAAGAGAACGTTTAACAGCCGTTAGCTGTTTTCACTCCATGGGAATAAAGATGTCTGAAGCCGCAAAAAAGATGGAAAAAGAATCGCCAAAAAAGAGTGAAGTCGTGACACAAGCCGAAACGGCGAGCGTCGAGGAGGGCACTCTGAATCTGGATACCAGCGAATATTATCTAAACCGCGAGTTGACATGGTTGGAGTTCAACAAACGTGTGCTGCATGAAGCCGCCGACGAGCGTACTCCACTGCTGGAGCGCCTGAAGTTTATCGCCATCGTCAGCGCCAATATGGATGAGTTCTTCATGAAGCGGCTCGGTGGTCTGAAGCAACAGGTCGGTGCCGGTGTTACCACCCTTACGGTAGATGGCAGAACTCCCCAGCAGCAGATCGACGAATCCAGCCAGGTGGTCCGGGACATAGAAGCACAGATGCGTGAATGCTATCAGACTGTCACGACAGAGTTACGCGAACACGATATTGCCATTCTCAGCTATGACGAACTGAACAAATCAGATAAAAGCGATCTGCGTAATTATTATTACGAAAACATTTATCCCCTGGTTACGCCCCAATCTATCGATCCGGCCCACCCGTTCCCGTTTATTTCCAATCTTTCACTGAATCTCCTGGTGTTGGTACGCTATCCGGGTGATTCCGACAAGACCTCGCTAACCCGAATTAAAGTGCCAGTAGGGGCCGGTATCCCCCGTTTCCTTAAATTGAAAGACCGGCGGCACTATGTCCCACTGGAGTATGTCATCGCCAACAACCTGGACATGCTGCTGCCGGAAATGGAAGTGCTCTCCTGTGAAGTGTTCCGGGTCACGCGCAACGCCAACACGGAGCGGAGCGAAGAACATGCCGATGACCTGCTATCGTTGATCGAATCGGAGCTGAGGGACCGACGTTTCGCCCCGATCGTGAGACTGCAAACACAAAAAGATATGCAACCGGTACACCGTGGCATGCTGGCAGCCGAACTCTTCCTGGATGAGGAGAGTGACGTATTTGAGATCATCAGCATGCCGGCCATGCGGGATCTGTTCGAACTCGCTTCACTGGATGTACCGGAGTTACGCGATCCTCCCCATAAGCCTATCGATCATCCCGAATTGGTGGATACCCGCAACATATTCCACATTATCAGGGAACGGGGTCCATTGTTACTGCAGCACCCTTACGAATCGTTTGGTACATCGGTTGAACGCTTCCTGAAAGAGGCCAGCATCGATCCCAAGGTACGGGCCATCAAGATGACGCTCTACCGAACCTCCAGCGATACCAAGGTGGTGGATTACCTGATCAGCGCCGCCAGAAACGGCAAACAGGTGGCGGTAGTGGTGGAACTGAAAGCGCGCTTTGACGAAGCAGCCAATATCCGCTGGGCAAACCGCATGGAAGAGGCCGGTATCCACGTCACCTATGGAGTGGTTGGTCTAAAGACCCACTCCAAGATCATTTTGGTGGTACGCAACGACTACAGCGGTATAAAACGCTATCTGCACATCGGCACCGGAAACTATCATGCCGGAACGGCGCGTCTCTATTCTGACCTGGGCATACTCACCAACGATGAAGAATTGGGAAGAGATGCAACAGAACTGTTTAACTATCTGACCACCGGCTACACCCAAGAGCGCAGCTACCGTAAACTGCTCCCGTCACCCAAGATGCTCAAGTATGCATTGTTGGCTAAGATCAAACGCGAACGAAAACTCCACAGCAAAGAGACCCCGGGGCTGATCCAGTTCAAGATGAATGCACTGGAAGATGTAGATATTACCCGCGCCCTCTATGAAGCGGCCCGCGATGGTGTGCGCATCGACCTGATTGTGCGTGATACCTGCCGTTTCCGGCCCGGCATCCCCGGAGTGAGCGAAAGCACCCGCGTCATCGGTATTGTCGGTCGTTTCCTGGAACATACGCGAATCTACTATTTCCAAAATGGCGGCGATGAAGAGTATTTCATCGGTTCGGCAGATGCCATGAAGCGCAACCTTGAATCACGTGTGGAAGTGGTTACACCGGTAACCGACAAGAAACTGTGTGAGGAACTCCGCTTCATCCTGGATACACAAATCAACGACCAGCGCAGCGCGTGGGAGATGCAGACCGACGGCAGTTTTATTCAACGGCAACCATCCAGCGATGCCGAATCCATTGGCTGTCAGCAACTACTTATCCAATCTGCCGAGAAGCGCTCAAAGCAAGCAAGCAAACTGATTAAAGGAAAGAAAAAACGCCGCCTGAGAAGAAATCTGCGTTAATGACTTGTCCATCGGGCGGGATTTCCCCGCCCTTTTTTTACTTGTCACGTCATACCAAGACTCTATAATCTCCCTCTTTCTGGCCGTTGTAAAACGGCTCTGGCGGGGAGGCCTTTAGTGTTCAGTCTGTTCCATGCAACCGAGAATCGCCATATAGGAACCCTTGTACTGGGCTGCCTAATGATGAGTTCAATGGGTATCTTCGCCAATCAGATCGAACAGACGCACCCGGCCAATATTGTTTTCCTGCGCTTCTTTTTTTGCACGCTCAGCTTTCCTTTGATCGCGCTGCTTGCCTACCCCGCATTTGCGCAAGCAACTCGTGACAAACTGACCGAAACAATCGGTTTCGCCAGAAACCATACCAGTTTGTGGATCGTCGTGGGGATCTCCATGGCGCTAGTGGTGGCTCTCTACACTCTGGGGGCTGTTCTGCTATCGGTAGGCCTAAGCGTCATTCTCCTATACACCGCGGCCATCTGGTTTCCATTGGTGGAGAAACTCGCTTGCCGCTTTCTGTTCCACGACCTACGCCCCACCCAGTTCAGCCGCGCATATTATCTTTCGGTAAGTTGCAATCTTATGGGACTGGTCACCATTATCTTGGGCACTACACAGCTTCCCAACTTCGGAGCCCCCTCTTCGATTCTGGGTCTGATCGCAGCGGTCACTGCCAGTATGGCATTCTCTTTTAGTATGGTACTGGTCAGGGTGATCAAGGCAAAAGGCATTAAGACCGAACAGATGATTATCTCCAGCTCCTTCATCGGCTCACTCATCATGTTTCCAGCCCTTTTTGTGCTACCGATAGAGATCAGCATCGGAAATCTGTATAACGCCTTTGGCATGGGATTTATCGCTACGGCCCTGGGCGGGTTGGTCTACTTCAAAGGTTTTGGCAGTGTGCGCACCACCCTGGCACCGGTGCTTGCCTATCTGGAGCCGATCTTCGGATTCAGTCTGGCTATCCTGATCCTATCTGAACGTTTCACCCCAACGCTCCTCCTCGGCATGGCGATTATTCTCGCCACCAATGTAGGCTATACCCTGCTTGATCTCTGGAGGAGTCGGCACCTGCTTGCCGAGTTGGACTAGAACCTCTGGTTAATTTGGAGGTTACGGGGCGGCACAAGGATGTGCTGTCATGCTTGATGGCTGCAAGCCATTGAACATGAAGAAAACACAAAATCACATTTTTTTCGTGATTTGATAAAGCAGGTATAGCTTTAGTCAGAGCTTCCATAAGCCAATTAAGAGGTCGTACTAAAAACTCACGCTGAATGGTTCAACCTGCGTAGTCGGGCGTCAATTCATCATAAAAGCAGAAACTGTTTTTCCCCCGGCTTTTAACAAAATACATCGCCTTATCGGCATAACGAGTCAATTCACTGGCTTTCTCGGCATCCTCGGGAAAGAGCGCCACTCCGATACTGGCACCGACGCTGAATGCCTTGTTTTCATAATGAATCGGTTGTGAAACCACTTCAATAATCTTTTTTGCAACCAGTCCAACGTCCGTTTTCGACTCGATAGCAGAGAGTACGATAAAGAACTCATCTCCCCCGACCCGCGCCACGGTATCCATTTCCCGCAACGTCTGCGATATCCGCTTGGCCACTATTTTAAGAACCGCATCCCCCGCCTCATGTCCAGATGAATCATTGATAACCTTAAAACCGTCCAGATCAACGAACAGTAACGCAAATCGACTACTGTTCCGTTTCGCGGATAATACAGCCTGACTAAGACGATCACGACCAACACGAAGATTAGGCAAGCCGGTCAACGTGTCATAATCGGCCAGATGCCGCAACTGCTCGGCACTCTGTTCACGCTCCACCACACGTCCCAGTTCGATTCCTATATGGTTCAGCGTGGCCAGGAAATCACTGTCATTACGGCTTTTATCCGGGGTAAAGAATTCCAGCACGGCCACGACTTTCTGGCCAATCTTTACCGGCAAACCAAAGCCGGTTTTGATCTCCAGATCACCGGAAACCCTTGCGCGGGGAAAATTGGGATCTTTACTCACATCTTCGATCCATATCGGTTCACCGGTTGAATAGACTCTACCCGGAATCCCTTCACCCGAGGCGAATACCGTACGCATGGTGATTTCACGAAATCGCAGATAGCGTTGCTCATCCCGGATATACCAGCACTCGGAGGGTTCCAGTTGGAGACACGCATTCTCCTCATTGACAGTATAAACGTGACCCACCGGCCAATCGGTATATTCACACACTTCCCTTAAAAAACCGTTCATTGCAGCCACGGTACTGGTCGCTTCGTTGGCCAATGAAGTCAGACGGTGGAGCAACTGTACCAGCGCCGTCTCCTGTCGCAGCCGTCTTTCGATCTCGATCCGCTCGGAGATATCGCGGATAAAGGCGGTGAAAAACCGTATCCCCCGTGCACAGAACTCAGTAACGGTTAATTCTACCGGGAACTCGTCACCGTTGGCCCGCATGGCGGTCACCTCTACACGGCGATCCATAATCCGGGCTTCTCCAGTGCTCATATAGTGGGAAAAACCTTCATAATGTGGGGTTCTGAGCGAGGGAGGAATGATGACACTGGCGATTTCACGACCCATCACTTCATCCCGCGTATAATCGAACATGGCTTCGGCGGAACGATTGAAGCTCACGATGGCACCCGTTTCGTCGATGATGACGATGGCATCCAGTGCCAGATCCATAATGACACCTTGGGAGCGCTTATCCTCCAAGAGGATTTTGGCAAGCGATAGATCCACATCGGGAATATCACAAAGACCGCATTCCGCGATGTGGGCGTGCAGACATTCAAGCTCCTTTTGCAGCTCATAAATCGTTTTTCCAACCAGGTTTTTACGGTCTTCTGACATCGGCATATAGCCAGCCTCTCACAAAATCAGGTGCATGTGCGATTTGGTTCAGCTAAAAAGTTGATTTGAATAAAAGACACAATTATCACTATTTATAGTGTAGTCAATATACCTTTTCACCCAATGGTTTTATTACTTGAGCAAAAAAATGATGTGTCGGACTGTACTTCCCTTTTTTGACTGCCTCTCTGGCCATCCCGATTAAGATCCTCTATAACCAGCCTCCGCGATCCGCATCTGCTCCTCCCTGGTTTCGAACTGGATACCCGGTTTCGGTTGCCCCTGTCCGTAGGGTCACTTCCTTCTCGGCATACATCGGTTCCCACTAACGACTTTCAAGCGACAGGTCTATCGCTGTAGAGGCAGCCCCTGTGCCCCCCTTTCCTATCGGGAAACCACCCTTCCGGGCAACCACGGGGGTTTGCCCCTACATCCGTCACTGGAGTCGTCCGCGGCATAAGTCCATCCCTGGACAAAAAAAAGCCCGGCAAATTAGCCGGGCATTGAATGGTCGTGCGTAGTGCTTACATATAATCGTAAGTACCGTTCTTCCACTCATAGAGGACATAGCCGGGAGCGGTAACGTCACCTTTGGCATCAAAACCGAAATTGCCTAGAACAGTTTCGAACTTACCGCCTTTCAACGCCTTGATCACCTTTGCGGTGTCAGTGGAGCCAGCCGCAGTAACTGCCTGCGCCCAAGCCTGCATGGCACCATAGGTATAGAGGACATAACCTTCCGGTTCGATGCCCATACCACGGAATTTCTCTACCAACGGAGCTGCAACCGGGTTTTTACGTGGATCGGGGCTAAAGGTCATCAGGGTACCTTCACCGGCAGAACCGGTAATAGACCAGTACTCATTCGTCACCAGCGCATCACCAGAGACCAATACGGTATCCATGCCCTGTTCACGCATCTGCCGCACAATCAAACCACCTTCTGTATGGTAGCCGCCCAGATACATAACACCGATATTGGCCTGTTTCATCTTGGAAACCAGGGCGGTGTAATCTTTTTCACCCGCGGTGATCGCCTCGTACATCGCCTCTTTGCCGCCGAGTTTCTTGTATTCAGCTAAAGTGGCGTCGGCCAGACCCTTACCGTAAGCGGTTTTGTCATGCACAAAGGCGACTTTTTTGCCAGGGAAGTGCTCAATCAGGAATTTGCCAGCGACCTCACCCTGTTGATCGTCACGACCACAGACGCGGAAGACGTTATCGCCTCCCTCTTCGGTCAGTTTCGGGTTGGTAGAGGCTGGAGAGATCATCACAATACCCTCCTCCTCATACACCTTGGAAGCGGGGATCGAAGAGCCGGAGCAGAAATGACCCGCCATAAATACCACGCCTTTGTTAACCATCTGGTTGGCAACCGCAACAGCCTGCTTCGGATCGCAGGCATCATCGCCCACTTCCAGTTCCAGTTTCTGCCCTAGCACGCCACCGGCGGCATTGATATCGGCAACCGCCTGCTCGGCACCCGCCTTCATCTGGGCACCAAAACTGGCGTACTGACCTGTCATGGGGCCAGCAGTAGCAACCACGATGTCGGCCATGGACACGGAGCCAAAGCTCATCGTTGCGGCAGTTACCATCGCCATCATGGATAGCTTGAATGTCTTTTTCATTTCAGCAAATCTCCTCTGGTACTTTCCCAGTCATTAAATAAGTAATTACTCTTCTTATACCAACCCTATCATGCATGTGGATGATGGGCAGCCTCCCGGATTATGTGGAAATGACACCTCCTGAATCATCCGGCGACTCACAATCAACAAACGCATTCAGTCTAAATGCATTCGTCAGATTATTCATTAATCTCCTCCCACCCTAGTAGGTTGGAGCGTCGATAAAGCCAAGGATATTGGCTGATCATACGGTTCACCCGGGTAATACGAAATGCCAATAAGGCAATCAGGATGATCACGCAGGTATCGATCAAGTAGCCACTCAACGATGCCAGCTCACCATCGAACAGGGCGAAGATAAGAAAACGGTCACCGACCCCGAGCAACAGCCCGTAGGCAAAGACATGAAACAGCGGCCGCCAGGTAATGGCAATGGCTTGCCCCATCATGTAGGCGGCACCACCAAACAGCACCAGAGTGAGTCCAATAAATACAGGTATGTTCAATGTCCACCCTCCAGATAAGCGGCCCGTACTTCCGGGCGTTCCAGCAACTCCTTGCTCTCGCCTGACATGGTGATTTCTCCGTTCACCATGACATAACCCCGATGTGCCAGCTTTAGCGCATGGTAGGCATTCTGTTCAACCAGCAGCACCGTGACCTTATCTTCCCGATTGATCTCCTCAATCACTTCAAAAATCTGTTTTACCACCAGTGGCGCCAGACCCAATGATGGTTCATCCAACAGCAGCAGCTTGGGACGGCTCATCATCGCCCTGGCAATAGCCAGCATCTGTTGTTCTCCACCAGAAAGCGTTCCCCCACGCTGGTTAGCGCGTTTTTTCAAGATGGGGAACAGGGTCGTTACCCGCTCCAGGTCTTGGTCAAAGTATTTTTCGTCCGAGACAATCGCCCCCATCTGCAGGTTTTCCATCACAGTCATGCGGGGGAAGATACGGCGTCCTTCCGGCGACTGAGCCAAACCCATGTGCATAATGGCATGCGTACTCAAATGGGTAATATCCTGCCCCAGGTAATGAATGCTCCCCTTGGCCGCACGTGGCGTACCGCAAGTGGTCATCAGCAACGTACTTTTACCCGCGCCGTTGGCGCCGATAAGGGTGACGATTTCACCCGCGTTGACGGTAAGATCGACACCTTTCAACGCTTCAATACTGCCGTAGAAGGTGTGCAAACCGGATATTTCCAACATATCAGACACCCTCTCTATTATCAGTATCAAAATCTTTCGCTATATCTTCGGCAACTTCCGGAGGTAGTTCGTCGGTCTCCTCTTCACCGAGATAGGCTTTGATCACATTGGGGTCTGAGCGAACAAAGATGGGGGTGCCATCGGAAATCTTGCTGCCATAATCCAGTACGACCACATGATCCGAAATCTCCATGACCACACTCATATCGTGCTCGATCAGCAACAAGCCGATATCATGATTCTCCTTGATATCGATGAGTAACTTGTTCAGCTCACCCGACTCCTTGGGATTCAGGCCGGCAGCCGGTTCGTCCAGGCAAAGGATGGTCGGTTTGATACACATCGCCCTGGCGATCTCAAGCCGACGCTGATCACCATAAGGCAGGTTACCAGCATTGACATCCGCCAACCGGGTCAGACCCACTTTATTCAACCAATACTTGGCCAGTTCCGCCGCCTCTTTCTCTTTCTTGCGATAGCCACCAAGGCCAAATAGACCGGTAACCGTAAAACCTGACGCCTTCATCAACTCGTTGTGTTGCGCGACGATCAGGTTTTCCAGTACCGACATTTCGGAAAACAGCCGAATATTCTGGAATGTCCGTGCCACATGGGCCTTCTGGGCAATACGAAACCCATCCATGCGTTCCAGCAGGAATTCATCACCACGGGCGCGCAGGGTTAATTTCCCCACCGTCGGCGTATAGAAACCGGTGATGCAATTGAACAGGGTGGTTTTACCCGCACCGTTGGGACCAATTATCGCGGTAATCTCGCTTTTACCGGCGGCAAAGGAGACGTCGTCGATGGCGACCAGTCCACCGAATCGCATAGTGAGATGCTCTACGGTGAGCAGCGGCTCGGCTCCACTGGGAATAACCAGCTCAGGGGGTATGGATGAAACGCTATTCATTTCACACCTCCTTCAGCTGTGGCCGCTACCGCTTCAGGCGGCGGTGCGTTGCCCGAATGCAAGCGTATGGTGGGTTCACGATGGGCCAGTAGACCGCGGGGTTTCCACACCATGATCGCGACCATCAATCCGCCGAAGGCGAGCATGCGGTACTCTTCAAGTCCGCGAAACAGTTCGGTTCCGCCGATCAGTAAAACAGCGGCAATCGCCACACCCACCTGGGATCCCATACCGCCCAGCACCACAATCGCCAGGATCACCGCCGACTCGATAAAAGTAAAGCTCTCCGGACTGATGAAGGCTTGACGGGTGGCAAAGAATGAACCGGCAAATCCGGCAAACATCGCCCCCAGGGCAAAGGCAGTCAATTTGGTATTAGTGGGATTGATACCCAGTGAACGGCAGGCAATCTCATCTTCACGCAACGCTTCCCAGGCACGTCCGATCGGCATCTTGCGGATACGCAAGGTGAAAAAGTTGGTGAATAGCGCCAGTATCAGGATCAGATAATAGAGGAAGATCAAACGGTGCATTGACGAGTAGTCAAGATTGAAGAATTGATGAAAAGTCTGCGCCCCCTCTGCCGCCATGCGTTTGAACTCAAGTCCGAAAAAGCTCGGACGCGGAATACCGGACAGTCCATCCGGTCCACCGGTAAAGCTGTACCAGTTGAGCAAAATAACCCGAATAATCTCACCGAAGCCCAGGGTCACGATAGCCAAATAATCTCCCCGCAAACGCAATACAGGGAAACCGAGCATCACACCAAAACTGGCGGAACAGAGTCCGGCCAAAGGCAGGCAAATCCAGAACGAGAGATCGAAATAAAACGCAAACAGCGCGTAGGAGTAGGCACCTACTGCATAAAATGCCACATAGCCAAGGTCCAGCAGGCCCGCAAGTCCGACCACGATGTTAAGACCCCAACCCAGCATCACGTAGATCAACACATAGGTGGCCACATCCACGACATAGCGATCGGCAAAAGGCATAAAAGGTAAAGCGAGCGCGAAAGCGATGAACAGCGGGCCACCGATTGTCGAAAAGCGCTGGACAATGATGGCCGCCCTATTCTCTTCTTTGACCAGATCACGCCGAACCGGCCCCTTCCTCGCTTTCAACTCCCGCCTTACAGCGAACAGGAGTCGCCCAACAAATACCGCCACCACAGCGATAACCACCAGTGACCAGCGGGTGGAGATGCCCAGCCCGGTCGGTGTATCTTCGGTGCGGAACCCGACCATCACAATGGCCAATCCCAAAGCCACCAGAGCGGCCAGCCCGGACTCTTTCATCAGTGCAACCATATCAAGGCTACGCACGTTGTTATTCGATTCGCTCATCATGCTTATACCTTCTCGATTTCCGGTTTACCCAACAAACCGGTCGGCCTGAAGATCAGCACCAAGACCAGAATCGCGAAGGCGGCCACATCCTTATACTCAATCGTAAAATAGGCGGACCAGTAGGTTTCGATTAACCCGATCAGCAGCCCGCCCAACATGGCACCGGGCAACGAACCGATACCGCCCAATACAGCAGCGGTGAAGGCCTTCACCCCGGCCAAAAAGCCGATGTAAAAGTCGATCACACCGTAGTACAGGACAAACAGCATACCGGCCACCGCCGCCAGGGCGGCTCCCATGACAAAGGTAAGGGAGATGGTTCGGTCCACATTGATACCGAGCAGTGCCGACATGGTCCGATCCTGCTCACAACCGCGTTGCGCCCTTCCCAGTGAGGTACGTGATATCAGCATTGCAAAACCGGTCATCAGTACAATGGTGAGCAGCACAATCACAATCTGCAGATAGCTGACAGTAATGGAGAAGTCGCTCCCCTCCAAAAAGGTGAAGCCGCCGGAGATAACCGGAGGCATGGGGCGAACACGCGCACCCTGCAGCAGTTGAACATAGTTCTGCAGAAAGATCGACATACCGATGGCGGAGATCAGCGGCGCCAATCGAAACGAGCCGCGTAAGGGACGGTAGGCAAGTCGCTCAACTGTCCAACCATAGATAGAGGCAATAATCATGGAGACCAGCAGCACTACCAACAATGCCAGGGGAATCCAGGTGATGCCGATAACACCGAGAACCAAAAAAGTGATCAACGATAGGAAGGCACCGATCATAAAAATATCGCCGTGGGCGAAATTGATCATACCAATAATACCGTAGACCATTGTGTAACCAATGGCGATCAACCCGTAAATCGAGCCGAGCGTCACGCCGTTGATTAACTGCTGGATAAAATATTCCATGAGCTCCTCACCCGTCTATTATTCTCACCGTGCAGCTGTGGAGCGGCCTATTGTTACAGGCCGACACGGCACGTGTTTGGTGGCTTTTGGCCGTGCGGTAATTTACCGCTTAATAGTTATAATTGACAATAACATCAACTGTCAGCAAGCATCCTGCATCCGCTTCAGCGGATCACACTGTTCTCAAGTGAAAGCAGTGTCGCATTACCACCAATTGCGGTGGTATTGATAGTCCGTGTTCTTTCCGTGGCAAAACGCAACAGATAGTGCGGTCCACCGGCTTTAGGTCCGGTACCCGATAGTCCAAGACCACCGAACGGCTGTACACCAACTACTGCACCAATCTGATTTCTGTTTATATAAACATTCCCCACTCTCACCTTAGCATCGATATAGCGGCTGGTGGTTTCATTGCGCGAATGTATTCCCAAGGTAAGACCATAACCGGAGCGGTTGATCTGGGCAATCACCTCATCCAGTTGGGATGCTCTATAGCGGATTACATGCAGTATCGGTCCAAAATGTTCTTTACTAAGCTGATCCATACGCTCGATTTCAAATGCTACCGGTGCCACAAAACAACCGGCCTCGGCATTCAATGGCAACGGGGTTTCCGCGATCAGGGTCGCCTGTTCACGAATTTTTGCAATATGTTGCTGTAACGATCGACGGGCATCTTCATCGATTACCGGTCCCACATCGGTATCCAACTCGCAGGGATTACCTACCTTCAGCTCCGCCATGGCGCCTTTTAGCAGATCCAACACGCGCGGAGCTACGTCATCCTGAATAAACAATACCCGTAACGCCGAACAGCGCTGACCGGCACTGGCAAAGGCGGACGAAACCACATCCTTGATTACCTGTTCCGGTAACGCCGTGCTATCCACCACCATGGCATTCTGGCCACCGGTCTCAGCCACCAGCGTGGCGATCGGTCCAGAGCGCGCCGCCAAAGAGCGGTTAATCATCTGGGCCGTCTCCGTAGAACCGGTAAAAGCGACGCCGGCAATCCGGTCATCCGCGGTAAGCAGCGGCCCGATGCGTCCCCCTTCGCCCGGCAGTAGGTGCAATACCCTGCCTGGCACGCCGGCCTGATGGAACAGTTCAACGGCACGAGCCGCAATCAGGCTGGTCTGCTCGGCCGGCTTGGCAATCACACAGTTGCCCGCCGCCAGGGCCGCCATAATCTGACCGGTAAAGATGGCCAGTGGAAAATTCCAAGGGCTGATACAGACAAACACCCCCTTGCCCTGCAAGTAAAGTTCGTTGGATTCACCGGTGGGGCCATCCAAAGTCAACGCTGCCCCAAAGGCGTGACGTGCCTGCTGGGCATAGTAACGGCAGAAATCCACCGCTTCCCGCACTTCATCGATCGCATCCTGAATGGTTTTTCCCGCTTCCAGATGGCACAGCGCGATCAATTCAGCGCGGTGACTCTCCAGTAGTTCAGCGGCCCGATCCAGGGCATCCGCCCGATTGGTGACCGCCGTGGCATTCCATCCGACGAAGGCATCATAGGCCGCGGCAATGGCTTTTTCGGTGGTTTGATTGTCGGCCTGAAACAGGCTGCCGACATGAATAACGCGATCAAAGGGGGCATGTACCCGAGTCACCTCGGCCGTTTCCAGACGCTCGCCATTGATCACCGGCCCGGCATGCCAAGTGTGGTTAAAAAAGGCCCCTATCGACTGACGCAAGGGCTGCCACTGATGTTCTACATTGACATTGACACCACTGGAGTTGATACGTCCCTGGCTATATATATGGGGAGGCAAAGGAATCCGTTCATTGGCAAGACTGCTGTGCTGGCTAAGTTGGGTTACCGGGTGCTCGGTCAACGACTCCACCGGGGTTTTCTGGTCGATCAGACGGTGGACAAAAGAGGAGTTGGCACCATTCTCCAATAACCGCCTGACCAGATACGGCAACAGATCTTTGTGACTACCTACCGGCGCATAGATCCGGACATGGCACCCGTAGCGCTCCATGGCGGCATGATAGAGTGCATCCCCCATACCGTGCAGGCGCTGGAACTCATAATCATGATGGCTGGCCATACTGACGATACTGGCCACTGTGTGGGCATTGTGGCTGGCAAACTGGGGGTAGAGGCGCCCCCGAACCGGCTCACTTAACAAAAAGCGGGCGCACACCAGATAGGAGACATCAGTCGCCTCTTTCCGGGTGAACACCGGATAATTTTCCAGCCCCAGTTGTTGCGCGTGCTTAATCTCACTGTCCCAGTAGGCCCCTTTCACCAATCGCAATGGAATCAGGTCACCCTGTTCATTGGCCAGTGCCGTCAACCAGCACAAGATGGGCAACGCCCGTTTGGAATAGGCCTGAACCACCAGCCCCAGATTGCCCCAGCCACGGCAGGCGGCATCCCGGTAAAGCCGTTCAAACAGATTCAGTGACAACTCCAGCCGATCCGCCTCCTCAGCATCGATGGTAATCCCCACATCCAGATCCCGGGCCATCTTGATCAGGGCCAACATGCGCTCACTCAGTTCACGCATGACTCGTTGTTCTTGCTGTCGCTCATAGCGCGGGTGAAGAGCGGAGAGTTTGATGGAAATAGTGGGACGGGGTGATTTATCGGCGGGGAAGTTATCTTGACCAACAGCCTGGATGGCGCGGGAGTATGCCTGGAAATAGTGCTCGGCATCCTCTCCGGTGAGTGCCGCCTCTCCCAGCATATCGTAGGAGTAGGTGTAGCCCGCTTCCCGATACTTGCGACTGTTGTTGAGCGCCTCACCAATAGTGCGACCCAGGACGAACTGCTTCCCCATAATCTTCATCGCCTGGTGCATCGCCTGCCGCACCACCGGTTCGCTCAAGCGATTCACCAGCCGGTTAATGATACTGGCCGGTTCATCTTCGATTTTGGCATCCAGGGTAATCACCTTGCCGGTCAACAGCAGCCCCCAGGTCGAAGCATTCACCAGCAGAGATTTACTCTGTTTCAGATGTTGCTTCCAGTCGGCGATGGTCAACTTATCTTTGATCAGAGCATCGGCAGTGGCACTGTCGGGGATACGCATCAATGCCTCAGCCAAGCACATTAGCAACACCCCTTCACGCGTATCCAAACTGTACTCCAGCAAGAGGGCATCAATCATGTGCATGGCATCATCCCGTTCACGCACCGCCTTCACCAACTCACCACTTTCACGGGTAGTTTTTTCCAGCAGATCGGGAGACGGTTTGGCAAGCGGGATCAGTGCCTCCAGCAAGCTGGATTCATCCACGCAATACATGGCACTGATAGCGTCTTTGAGCAGATTGGAGGACTGCCGGATGGTGGCATCATCAAAAGCGGAACTGACACTGAACGTGGGCATCACAACACCTGACTCCTGAGGTTGGACAATCTGACTCACCTAAGAAATTACGCTTGCTACCTAAATAAAACTGTAACATGCATTTACGATCCGGCCAGACTAAACGTTGTGCAGTGCGGGCATCTTACAAAATGCTACGGTTTTTTATCAAAATCCTCCGGTTAAGTAGGTAGAACGGGTAAAAAATAGCCTGTAACCGCGTCTCAAAGAACAATTTTCCCGCGCATCAGTTATTGCTTAAATAAGCAAAAAAGCCGCGCTACTGTTTCAACCGATACTGTCTTGGTGTGAGATTGTTGTACTGTTTGAACACGTTCGCAAACGCACTTTGACTGGAAAAACCCGTCTGCACACTCACATCGATCAGTGGTAATCCGGTGCACTCCAGGAGATATTTGGCGTGTTCTAGTCGTCTACGGGTGATGTACTGATTGGGGGTAACGCCATTCTCTTCCCGAAACACACTGAAAAAGTGACTCGGGCTCATACACGCCAACAGCGCCAGTTCCCGTACCAACATCTTTTGATTGAGATTCGCCTGGATATAGGCATCGAGCACTTCCATGTTGAGCCGCTTTGAGCCCCGTCGTTCCTGTTGTCGGGTAGCGTGTTTGGTAAGCAATTGCAGCAGGCAGACGCCGAAACTGCGCGCCAACGTTTCATCTTCCGGGTAGGTTCGCATCTCTTTTACTGAGAGTTGCAGTAACTGGCGAATGGTCGGATCTACCTTAAAAAAACCTGATTTATCAAATAAATCAGTGAGACACTTCAACTCCATCTCATCCAACGCTTCGGCCGGTTGATCCTGCACTGGTACGTTTAGCACCAGGATTTCATTGGTATCGATACCACAGAATGAGTGGCTTAGGGATGAGGGAATCAAACAACCGAGATGATTACTGACCAAGTCGCCCTGGCCCTCTACCTCGAATTCCGCCCGACCTTGCACACCCAGTATGATCTGGTGGTACTGGTGGTCGTGTTCGACACTCTGCTTTGGTAACTGAATAACTTGTGTGTTCAGCATATGATCTCTTCTGAACCGATGACCAAACAATAGTTGCGGCTTGTGGCCGCTTCATAAGCCTGCTCAATCCGACAGGTAGGCCGGGTGCTTAAAGAATACCCCTATTAGCGCCATCAATAAACCCGTTATTAAGGATAACTATCTCTGGGTCTCGCCAGGCCACCTGCCGACTCACAGGTTTCATGAGTAACAAATTGCCCCGGCCTGGTTGCTGCCTGACAAGGCAAAGGTTAAGCTGGGCCGTTTTTTTCACACAGCTGTCATTCGTCCATGCACCCCGAGCAAGCCATCGATGATCTGGGAAGCGGCACCCCACTGGTGCTGTTGCACAGCTCTATGAGTAGCAAGAGCCAGTGGCGCAAACTGGCGGAACAGTTGGCGGGCCGCTACCGAACCCTGGCCATCGACCTTTACGGCTACGGAGAGGCTGAATATCCCGCCACGCCTGAACAGTTTACCCTGACTCAGGAAACTGACCGCATTGAGACCATCATCCGCCAAAGCATTGGCGACCAACCCTTTCACCTGATCGGTCACTCTTACGGAGGCGCTACCGCACTCCGTTACGCCTATGCCCATCAGTCCAACATCCTCACTCTCGGACTCTATGAACCGGTAGCATTTCATCTGCTGGAACCAAACGAGCCAGCTTATCAAATCATTCGGGAAGTGGCTGAACGGGTAGCGGAATACCTCAACCAGGGCGACATTGCGGCAGCCGCCGGCCACTTTATCGACTTCTGGAGCAGCCCTGGCACCTACCTGGGACTGCCGGCGGAGCGGCAACGGATACTGGAGCACTACATCCCCAAGGTGTCACTCGATTTTCAGGCAATACTTCGGGAATCCGTTAAGGCCGCCGATTATCGAACCCTCAAGCTACCGATCTGTATGCTGCGCAGTCAGGAGAGTCCGCTGCCGACTCGCCGGGTCGCCGAGGTACTGGAAAATACCCTGCCCCGACTCGAGTGCCATTGGGTTCCAGGAGGGCATATGGCTCCAATCACTCATGCAGAGATAGTGAACCCACACTGGATTCGCTTTATTCAGCAACCGCACCATACCGTACCCCAGGCGCACGAACCGAGATAACGGCCCCATTGCAAACCACGTCGGCAGCGGCAACCTGTTGGAACAGCTTCTGCTGCACTCATCGCTTGCAGAAAAGAGGATCGAAGCCTGACACTGAAAGAGCTCAATGCCGTGAATCAACCGCGCATGGGGGGCGGAGCGCCAAACCTGATTCAAAACAGGGTTAACTGGCCATCTCCAGCAACTTTTTGTTTTTTGGCCGGCACTCATACTGGTAATCGCTCTCGCCGTAGGCGATGGAGTAGTAGTGCCCCCACTCCAGCAGCAACTCCATAATCGGCTCCAGCTGTTTACCGAATTCGGTCAGGGAGTACTCCACTCGGGGCGGGACCTCCGCATACACCTTGCGGATAACGATGCGCTCTTCTTCCAACTCACGCAATTTCTGGGTCAGCATCTTCTGGGTGATACCGGGGATGCGTCGTTTCAAATCGCTGAAGCGGCGGGTCTTGTGTCGCAAATGCCATAGTATGTAGAGCTTCCACTTGCCGTCCATGATATCGATCGCCACTTCAAACGGGCAATTGTATTCAGTGTTGTTTACCTTAATCATCAAAACCCCTCGCCAATCCCAATAGTATCCTTTTGGTAAGTATATAACGTAAATGTGCCTACTTGCCTATACTAACCGTAGTTGTTAGTTTCACACAATCAACTGTTCCACCGTATCCCGCTTTTGTCGGATCGGCATCACCCACATTAAGAGACAGGAGAAGGCACGATGAGCGACACCCAATTCCGCGCCCTGGTCGTTGAAGAAACCGAACCGAAAAAATATGTCAGCCAGGTAAAAACCCGCTCGATTGACGACCTGCCGGACGGCGACGTGCTGGTGCGGGTGCACTACTCCGCACTCAATTTCAAAGATGCGCTCTCCTCTATCGGCAACAAAGGGGTAACCCGCCACTACCCCCATACACCGGGAATTGACGCCGCGGGCACGGTAGTCGCCAGCACCGATGCACAATTTGCCGTGGGTGATGAAGTGATTGTGACCAGCTATGACCTGGGCATGAACACCGATGGCGCACTGGCCGAATATATCCGGGTACCAGCCGCTTGGGTGATCAAACGTCCGAACAGCCTGAGCTTGAAAGAAGCGATGATGTTCGGCACCGCCGGTTTGACCGCCGGCCTGATGATGGAGGCGCTGGTCAACCACAGCGTCACACCAGCGAGCGGGGCGGTGCTGGTAACCGGCGCCACCGGCGGTGTAGGCAGTCTGGCAGTCGCCATGCTGTCCAAGGCCGGCTATGAGGTGACCGCGGTCACCGGCAAACCTGAAGCGGCCGACTTTCTCAAATCACTGGGCGCCAAAGCCGTGGTCAGCCGCGAAAGTATCATCGAAACCGAACGCCCGATGCTGAAAGAGCAGTGGGCCGGGGTGGTGGATGTAGTAGGTGGAGAGATGCTGGCGAGCGCCCTCAAGGCGACCCGTTACGGCGGCACCGTCACCTGCGCCGGCCTGGTCGGCTCACCGGAACTGCATACCACGGTATTCCCCTTTATTTTGCGTGCTGTATCGCTGGTCGGCATCGACTCGGCCGAGTGCCCCATGGCGCCCCGCCTAGCCGTTTGGAACAAGATGGCCAGCGAATGGAAACCGGCCTGCCTGGAAGAGCTGACGACAGAGATCACCCTGGATGACGTCTCAGAGCGTCTGCAGGCAATACTCCAGGGCAAAGCCCATGGCCACTATCTGGTCAAAATAGCCTAAAAACCCAAAACAGGCGGCGCCGGTCCGGTACCGGCGTATCGCCCAAAAAATAATAAGTAAGCCTCGCTCAAGGCACAGACTGGATTGATCCCATGACGTTAAAAGTGAGATTACTGTTACAGAGTAATCGCGCCCTCTCTTTGTCACTCATTGTATTGATGACACTGCTTGCCTGGGCATATCTACTGACCATTACCCAGGAGATGCAAGGCCAAATGGACTTGTCGGAAATGGGCCTGGGTATGGGGATTTTCAATCAACAGCCCGCCGCAGAGCCGACTCTGGCCACCGGGCATCATCACCACGGCAGCCCCCTTCAACCAAACCAGGCTCAAGCATCCCGGCCAACGGCCACCTTCAGCATGCCGGCACTGGGCAAAACCTGGTCGATCATCGACTTCGCACGGGTCCTGATCATGTGGATCATGATGATGATCGCCATGATGCTGCCCACCGCCGCGCCCATGATCGTGACTTATGCCGATATCCTGGCCAACCAGCAAGGCGGCGCACGCGTACTCTCCCCCCTGGCGGCCTTTATCGGCGGCTATCTGATCACGTGGGGCAGCTATAGCCTGGTCGCCGTTATTGCCCAGTGGGGCCTGCTGCAGTCCGATCTGATCACCGAAATGATGGTCGGCGCCAACCCGCTGTTCAACGGCAGCATCCTGATACTGGCCGGACTCTATCAATGGTCCAAATTGAAGGATGTCTGCCTGACTCACTGTCGCACGCCGCTGCAGTTTTTCCTCTCCAGCTGGCAATCAGGCAGCAGAGGCGCGTTGCGCATGGGCGCCAAGCATGGTGCCTACTGTGTCGGCTGCTGCTGGGCGTTGATGCTGCTGATGTTTTTCTTTGGCTTGATGAACCTGATCTGGATTGCCGCCCTCTCCATCATCATGCTGTCGGAGAAAATACTTCCCAAAGGGGAGTTGTTCGGAAAGGGCGTCGGGATACTGTTCTTTATCTGGGGCCTGCTGATACTCGGCGGCCAACTATAACCCTAACACTGGAGGAAAAGATGAGTGAACCATGGGAAATCAAGGGTGAACTAATCCTCAGCTGCAGCTGTACTGTATTCTGCCCCTGTGTCATCTCCCTCGGCAATCATCCCCCGACCGAGGGCTACTGCCAGGGTTGGGCGGGCGTGCACATCGATGAAGGCTTTTACGGCGATGCCCAATTGGACGGACTTAACTTCGGTATCCTGCTGGATATCCCCGGCGAGATGGGCCGTGGCAACTGGACCGCTGCCGGTTATATCGATGAACGCGCCGACGATGCCGCCTTTGCTGGGCTATCCAAGATCGTCGCCGGCGACGCACGCGGCACCACCGGCCTGTTCAAACTGCTGGTGAGCAATTTCCTGGGGATCAAAAAGGTACCGATTAAATTTGAGAAACAGGGCACCGGACGACTGTTTGAAATCCCCAAGACCATTACCGGATTTGTCGAACCGGTACGGGGAGCCGACCCGGAAAAAGATCTTGTGATCACCAATACCGAGTACTGGATGGGCGCCGATGTGACCGTCAGCAAGGCCACCAAGAGCAAGGTGCGCGACTACGGGCGGGTATGGAATTTCGACGGCCGCAGTGCGGAGTACTGCGCCATTGAGTGGTCAGGGCCCTAGCATCTCCCCGCCACTCAAGATACCGGTGGCAGAAGCTGGCTCAACCCTGGTCAAATAGCGATATAATGGTCGTCTCCCCAAACGGGGTGACGACCATTTTTTCATCCAATCTTTGACCACCACCATGAGCCACAAATCAGAACAGGACCGGGTTTACGCCGACCCCAGAGAACAGGTCGACCATTTCGTTTTCGACCAGCAGGTAGCCCGGGTCTTTCCCGACATGATCGGACGCTCGGTTCCCGGCTATGACACCGTCATCAATCTCAGCAGCGTGCTGGCGGCCCAGACCGTGCAACCGGATAGCCGCTGCTATGACCTCGGTTGCTCCCTGGGCGCGACGGCTCAGGCGATACAAAACGGCATCCGGGTACCCGGTTGCCGCATTATCGCGGTGGACAACTCACCGGCCATGCTGGAACAAGCGGTCAAACGTCTGCCACAAACAGCGGATAAAACCCCCATCGATTTCGTCTGCGCCGACATTTCGGATATCCAATTCGCCAACGCCTCTCTGGTAACGCTCAACTTTACCCTGCAATTCATCCCGCTTGAGCAGCGCACCGCCCTCTTGAGCCGCATCCGCAACGGTCTGCGACCGGGCGGTATCCTGATCCTCTCGGAAAAGATCTGTTTCGATGATCCGCAAGAGGAGCAGTTGCAGATAGAGATGCACCACGCCTTCAAACGGGCCAACGGCTACAACGATCTGGAGATCAGCCAAAAACGCAGCGCCCTGGAAAATGTGCTGATCCCCGAGACCCTGGAACAACACCGAGAGCGCCTGAAGCAGGCCGGGTTTTCCCGCGCCAACCTTTGGTTCCAATGCTTCAATTTTGTCTCCCTGGTGGCACGAAAATGAGCCCCGACTATCAGGCACTCTACCCATTGATGCAGAAGCACGGACTAGGAGAGTGGGCCGAGCAGTTACCCGAACAACTCAGGCAGATTTACCAACAGCGGCCTCACGGCGACCTGGATCACTGGCTCGCCGCCATCGCGCAACTGCCGACACTCGATCCCGGTGAAGTGCTTCTGAACCAGAGCCGGGTTGCGGCTAACGGGATACGCCCCCTGACGGATACAGAACAACAGTGCGTCAGCCAGTTATTGCATCAGCTACATCCGTGGCGCAAAGGTCCCTATCAGGTTCACGGCATCCATATCGACACCGAGTGGCGTTCCGACTGGAAATGGGACCGTTTGGTCCCCCATATCAGCCCGCTACAGGGACGTTCGGTGCTGGATATCGGTTGCGGTAACGGTTACCACTGCTGGCGCATGGCCGGTGCCGGCGCGGATTTGGTGATCGGCATCGACCCGACCCAACTGTTCCTGGCCCAATTTCTTGCCATACGGCACTTTCTGGGTGAGCGCTGGCCAGTTCACCTGCTGCCGATGGGCATTGAGGATCTTCCACCCGACCTGCGGGCCTTTGACACCGTTTTCTCCATGGGGGTGCTCTATCACCGCCGCTCCCCGATCGACCATCTCTATGAGCTGAAGGCCGCGCTGCGTCCCGGCGGGGAGCTGGTACTGGAAACCTTGGTGATCGAAGGAAAAGCGGGACAGGTACTGGTACCGGAGGGACGCTACGCCAAGATGCGCAATGTCTGGTTCATTCCCACACCCGACACGCTGGCGGGCTGGCTAACGCGCTGCGGCTTTCACCATGTCCGGGTCGTGGACGTAACACCCACCACCACCACCGAGCAACGCTCTACCGATTGGATGCGTTTTGAATCACTGGCCGACTATCTCGACCCGAACGACAGCAGCCGAACCATCGAGGGATATCCGGCGCCGTTACGGGCCGTACTGATAGCCGACGCAGGCTGAGCCGACAGGCGGATCACAACTCGATAGCAGCAAGCCGCTCAAACCGGGCACGGTGTCGTGTCGATCACCGTACCCAGCCTGGTGATGATGCTATTGACCGCTCACCGCCATCTTCAGCGACTGTTCGATGGCATCCGGTGCATCCGATATCTTCATAAAGGTGGACATCGTCAGATCCGGGAAGCTCTGGGCAATACGGAACTTGCCGTGCAACATATAGACCTTGTTACCGGAAACCAGCAAGTCATACGGCAAGTGGGCGGTATGTCGCATCTCGGCCTGATCGATGATCTTCATCACCGGCGCATCCGCCCCGGCCCCCTCCTTGATCGCCACATTGAACAACGACTCGTCTTTACCGATCACATCCACCCGTGAGATTTTGCTCACCCCGCCCTTACCGGCGGCGAGGCCCGCCTCGACAGCGTCCAGTGCCGCCTGATGAGAGTCGTAACTGGCCAGCTCCACCTGATCGTCAAAATAGGGCATGAACATCATATAGTGATATTCCCGTAGGTTGTCCACGGTACGACCGCCACCGGAACCGAACGCCGATTGCCGCCCCAGAGCACTTTGAAGGCGACTGCTCAGCGCGGTGAAATCACCCGCCATGCGATAGACATTGCCCATCCATTGCGGATCGGTATAGCTCACTTGTACCGCCCCATTCTGCTCCGTCAGGGAAACCCGGAGTGCCGCACCATAGCCACCCATGGCCGAAGCCGCGGCCTTCTTGCGCAACGTCTCATCGGTGATAACCAGGATATGAGAACCGGAGTAAGGCGTGTATTCACCGGCGATGGAAAAACCCGCTTGTGCCAATGCCGTCTTGACGGACTGCCGTTTGGCATCCAACGGGGTATGGGCTACCTCAGCCAGGACAAAAGGCCGGACCCGGTCCGATTCCTGGGCAGTAAGTGAAAAACTGGCTAACAACAGTGACAGCAGCAACGCTGCAAGATGAACAGTTCGCATGAAATCCTCCCAAGATGATGATGGACCTTAAAAACGGCCTCTTTTATCTGCACACCCAAGGTGCGCTGCCAGTGAATTTACCAGATCAATCCCAAGAAGAACATTCAATAAAATTATTTTGCCGATAACCTGCCGAACAGGGGCCGCCTTGGGGGGAAGAATAACTGCGCCTTGCACCAATCGGCCGGCTATCGCTAGAATGACCGCGATGGTTCCGAACGGCATCGGCCGATAGGATTAAAAGGGAACACGGGATGGGGAAACCCAAGCCGTGGCTGCCCCCGCAACTGTAAGCGGAGAGTTCATGTCATCTTGCCACTGGAGCAATCCGGGAAGGCGACAGTTGAATCAAGACCCGCGAGCCAGGAGACCTGCCATCGACCTTTCAGCTATTCACTGGGGCGGGGTGTCCCAAAGGAACATGACATGACAACCAAACACCATTCGGCAACCGTTTACGGCCGTTCAACCCTTCGTTTCCTGCGCCATCATCAGCTTGAGTCAGGCCAGCGCGTCGATCGCTCTGCCCAATCTTCCCGCTGATCTTTCTACCGAATTCGCAGGTATCTCAATGCACTACAGCGATCCTGAGGCATTTGCCTTACGCCTGAACAGTTGCCTCCACCAGGCACGTATTTCACAACTGGAGCTGGCCAACCGCACCGGGCTCAAGCCGAGCCAGATCAACCACTTCTGCTGCGGTAGACGGTTGCCCAATTTGCGGAACTTTACCAAGATCTGCCAGTCGCTACCGACCGCCGACCCCCGTTACCTGATGGGACTGGCAGAACGGTAAGCGGCGCCGCTTTTGGCCGGTCCCCACTCTGGGTAACGGAAGCATTCCGGTTTTGCTTTTGCCGGTGAGATTGTCCATGCTAGACAAATGATGAAAAAACCAAACTATTACAGTAACCGGGAGTTTGATCGGCTGGACCACCTGCGCGACGATCCCGACTGGCTGCAGTCGATGCTGACCACTGAAAAGTGCCGACTGCTGCCGGTGTGGCGCAATCAGCACCTGGTCACCCCTGACCCGCTTCCGGTCTCTTATCCGGGCAATGCCGCCGGCGCGCTGCTGGAATTAGCCGAAGATCAGATCCTGCTTGGTCGGGACACTCAAGGTTTGATCTGGCTCGCGCTGGACATTTCCCAGCTGGAGCAGCCGGATGCCGCGTTGACCGGCCAGGACGAACTACGCTTCCAGGATCTTCGCAGCATTGGCCCCCTGCTGGACCGGCACACTGGCGCCCTGTTGGCCCACGCCCGGGCCATGGCCTATTGGCACCGGCACCACCGTTATTGTGGCGTATGCGGCAGTCCGACCCTATCCACCCGGGCCGGCAACATGCGGCTCTGTAGTGACCCAGAGTGCCAGCAAGCGCACCATCCGCGCATCGATCCGGCCGTTATCATGTTGGTGCACAATGGCGATTACTGCCTGCTGGGCAGGCAACCGGCCTGGCCGGCCGGCATGCACTCCACCCTGGCCGGTTTTGTCGAGCCGGGAGAGAGCCTGGAAGATGCCGTAGCCCGTGAAGTGAGCGAAGAGGCCGGCATCCGGGTAGCGAATATTCGTTACCACTCTTCCCAACCCTGGCCCTTTCCCTCCTCTATCATGCTCGGATTTTATGCCGAGGCGGCCAGCAAAGAGATTCAGGTGGACGGTGTCGAACTGGAGAGTGCCGGCTGGTTTCATCGGGACCAGTTGCTCAACTCGCCCGAAAACGATCAATTTCGCTTGCCCAGAAGAGACTCTATCTCCTGGCGCCTGATCGAAACCTGGATGCACGCAAAACATGGGGCGTGAGCGCAGTAACTGAACGGTGCCCTATATTTCCAGAAAGCGTTGGTAACGGGCAGGCGCCACGGCCTGCCCTGACATGAATCAGCGGGAGTCTGCTTTCTGCTTCGGCAGATAACTGTTCAGCGCCTCTACCATCTGCTTCGCCGAGATACCGTGGGCAAATTTGGTGATGAACTCCCCATTGGGTGCCATCAGGTAGACGCTGGCCGAGTGATCCATGATGTAGAGATTCGGATCACTGCCCGGCTCTATCACCTTGGCATACTTCACCTTGAACTCCTTGGCCACCCGTTCAATCATCACCTTGGTGCCGGTCAAACCCACCAAATGCTGATTAAAGTATTGGACATAATTTTTCATCACCTTGGCGTTGTCCCGCTCCGGATCCACGGTAATGAAATAGGGTTTGATCAGATCGGCCCGATCACCCAGCATATCCAGCGCCAGTGACATCACCTGCAACGAGGTGGGACAGATATCGGGACAGAAGGTGTAACCGAAATAGATCAGTTGGAACTTACCCTGCATATCCTTTTCCGTGACCAGTTTTCCATCCTGGTCGATCAGCATAAATTTCCCGCCGATCTTCGCCACTTCGGGTTCGTACTGCTCCTTGGCCGCCAACTTAGCCGCATCACCACTGTACTGCAGACAGCTTTTGATGGTATCGGTGTTATTCTTCATCAGTTCAAAATAGAGTTCCGGTCCCGCCTTCATAGCGCTGCCGAAACTGTCCAGAATGCCGATATTGATATCCACCCCTTCGGTCAGCAGCGGCAGTTCCGGCATCGGCATACCACGCTCGGTCAACAAACAGGCGTAGTAACCCTCTTTCAGTTTGGCGTGACTCTGTAGCAGTTTGATCGCCTCTACCGACTGCTGTGGCGACTGCGCCAACACGCCGCGTATCTTCAACGCATAAGCTTGCTCGAAGTATTGCAGGGTGTCGTAGTACGCCATGCCGATACCACTTTTCAATCCCCGATACCCGTATTCAAGACGCCGGTCAAGTTCGGCCACCCGTGCCAACAGGTTGGCGCGGTTCCGTCTATAGAGATGCGCCCGGGCACCGTCCGCATCCATCAACGCCCTGGCCAGTTCGTCCACCAGGATCAGGGTATTGCGGCTATCCAGCCAGAAAAAAGGATCGCGTTCCATGGACTCGTCGTTTTTACTCCAGCGGGACGGCAGGATCTTCAGCTCCGGATCGTCCAGCAACGTCATGACCCGCGCGCCGGACTGTTGTGCCTGGGCAACCGGTTCGATCAGGAACTTTTCCAGTTCCGGTCCCACCCACACAATCAGGCTGGCGCCAGCTACATCGGCCTTTTGTGATTCGTTCAACTGGTAACCGAACGGCAGCGCTTCGCCATCCACCAGCAGCTCCGGCCCTTCGGTACCGATCATCAGGGCCGCCAGGATCGAGTGGACCGGTTTGATGCTGGTGACGACGCGGAAGGAGGATTCCGCCCATAACGACGGGCTACCCAGTAGCAGTGAAATGAGCAACAGCATTGAAAGGAACGCGCGCGGAAATACAACCTTTGACCTATTCACGAATATTTGCCCACCTACGGTTGCCACAATTAAGCTGATCTATTGATCAGCAAATACAGAGTCCAGTGCAAAAATCGCGTCGTCGACCTGCTTACTGAAGGCGGCCTCTTCAGGACAGCTTGCCTTGTTTTCAATAAATTTCAGAAAGGCGGTATTGGTTTCGCTATCAAATGCTTCGCCATACTGCCGACGCTTGGGTAAGGCCAATACCAGCGCCTTCTTCATGCGTTGCGTCTCATTCAGGTAATGACAATTCAATGCCACCCCGTTCAACTCACCCAATTTCTGGATTACCTCGAATTTTTTATCTTGCGCCTCTTCCGCCTGCACCAGGCTGAAGCACAACAGACCCAGCAGAAAGGGGATAGCCAACCGAACACCCATTGTTTGTCTCTCACTTGCTGAAGTTAAGGGGATGCAAAAGCAGAGCCGATTATAGGGGCCCTGCCCCCTCCGGTAATTGCCCAATATCAATCGCCGCAAGATCCTGAGTGATACCCCACCAAGATTCAGCGCTTATCGTCCGACTCATCCTTGGGACCGGTATAGAATTCCGGCCACCGCTCCTTGACCTCCGGGCCGTCGCTAGCCAGGGCAATACAGGTATCGAGAATGCGCGGCCGACTGCGTACCGACTGCTGATTGGCGCGCTCCTCCAGCGCGGAATGCATCGTCTGATAAGCGGTGGTGGCAAGCGGCCCCAACAGTTCCATCAGATGGGTGCAACTGGCCTTGCGCTCCACCCGGCTGCGCACCTCACGCATCCAGCCCGGGCCGATCTTGATGCCGATCAGTTGGCGCATTGCCTCGGCCGTCTTCTTGCAAACCGGATACGGCGTGTCGTCGGAGACAGCGATTACATCATGAATCACAAAATCCAGATCCATGGTCACCCGCAGGTGCAGACCATGTACCGGGGCGCCCGGTTGCATGTAGCCACGATGGCGGGTATCGAATCCAAAGGTCTTGGTGTCGGTCAGATGGGCTTCCAAATCCCACAACCCATCCTTGCGCAGATAACCTTCACAGGTGATTTTTCGGGTATGGAGATGCTCTCGTTCAACGGGTCTGGGTAGCGGCACAGCGGTTCTATCTCATTTGCCTATGGGGAGAGGGAAAGATAATGTCAACGGCAGGGAATATCAAATCAGAGACAGATAGTTTTGTCTGAAACCGTTTTTATTGCCAAAGTAAGACCCGATATCGACTCAACCACAAGCGACAGTCGGGATAACCGGGGTACTTGACGCCCACCCACCCAGACGCCTATCGTCGCAGAATATGCCACCCTTTCAACACCTTGCCATACTCCTGATGCTGCTCCCGTGGATGCCGACACCAGCCGCCACCCCGGTAGGCAAGCCTATCCGCATTGCGGAAGATATCGATACCGGCGACCGTTTTATGGGGATCCAACTGCTGGGCAGCCTGTCGCTGCAGGGGGATCCGGCCCTGGCGGAGCTCTCCGGACTAGCTTGGGATGAAGACGAGCAGACCCTGCTGGCTATTTCCGACCAGGGGCGTATTCTGCATCTGGCGCCTGTTTTTCAGACGGGCCGTCTCGGTCAGGTCAACCTGCTCGCCTGGTACCCACTGAAGGACAACCACGGCAAGCCGCTGCGCGGCAGTTGGCGCGATGCCGAAGGCCTCACGCTGGAAAACAGCAACAATGGCATTCAGGGCGATAGTCGCCTGATCATCTCCTTTGAACGCCACCACCGTATCGAACGCTATCTTCCGGACGGTACCTGGCAAGACCCTATTGCGCTGCCCCACATACTGAACCAACCCGGGTTCCAGCCGAAAAACAACCGCAGCCTGGAAGCGGTTACCCGACACCCGCAACTGGGGATAATCACCGGCCCCGAGTATCCGCCAGAAGGAGAATCTCACTATCTGGCAAGCGTCACCGGTCATGTGTGGCGCTTCCACCCGAAAGAGGCGGACGGCGCGCTGGTCGACTTGGAAGCACTGCCCAACGGTGATCTGCTTCTGCTGGAACGGGCCTATACGTCTCTCTTCGCCCCCTGGGTAATCAGCCTAACCCGCATCCGTGCCGCCGACCTGGCCGCCTCGAACACACCGCCGACCGAACTGATTGTCCGTCTCGACAGCAGTAAGGGATGGCTGGTGCAGAATATGGAGGGATTGACCCGCCATCAGGGGAAGCGCTTTTTTATGGTCAGCGATGACGGCAATAAGCCCTGGGCTCAAACCCAACTGGTTTACTTCAGCATCGTGGCGGAATAAGGCGCCGCCGCCCCACTCTCCAGCATCGGCTGTAGTTGATCCCAGACATGCTCCAGCATCCGCGGCTGACCCTCCGCATTGGGATGTATCCCGTCGCCCTGCATCCACTCAGGTCTGTCCGCCACCCCATCCAGAAAAAACGGCACCAGGGGGACAGCACGTTGTTCGGCCAGATCCCGGTATAGCTGCAGGAACTTCTCGGTAAACGCCTTGCCAAAATTCGGGGGCAACATCATACCCAAGAGCAATGGACGACTATGAGCGGCGCGGGCAAGTGTTATCATCTGATCCAGATGATCCCGGGTCTGCCGGCTACCAAGACCGCGCAAACCGTCGTTTCCGCCCAGCTCGATAATCAGGATCTCCGGTTTAAACTGCTTGAGCGCCTGGGGGAGGCGCGTCAAACCGCCGGCTGTGGTATCACCTGAAATACTGGCATTGACGACCCGATGAGGGAAACCGCTCTGCCGCAGCCGCTGCTGCAACAGGGCCACCCAACCTTGATCGCGCTGAATGCCGTAGGCGGCACTCAAGCTGTCGCCCAGAACGAGGATGATCGGTTCGGCAGCCGCCACATTGGACATAGCAAAAATCAGTAGCAGGAAAAGCTTTTTCATGGACACAGATCATACCCCAGATAACATCCTGGTACAGGCCAGCCGCGTTGGTAAACAGGTGAATGGACCGGGCGGCAACCTGACCATTCTGCAGGATGTATCGCTGCGACTGGCCAGCGGCGAAGTCACCGCCATCCTGGGTGCGTCCGGTTCGGGCAAATCAACCTTGCTGGGTCTACTGGCAGGATTGGATGAAGCAAGCAGCGGCACCATCGAGCTGTTTGGTACGCCACTAAACAGCCTCACGGAAGACCAACGCGCCGCCCTACGGGCCGGCAAAGTGGGTTTTGTCTTCCAGTCATTTCAGCTGTTACCCGGCATGACCGCCCTGGAAAACGTCATGTTGCCGCTGGAATTGGCGGGTGTCAGCCGCCCCATTGATGGAGCACGTGCGGCGCTCGATCAAGTGGGATTGTCCAATCGCCTCAACCACTATCCCGGGCAGCTCTCCGGCGGCGAACAACAGCGGGTAGCCATCGCCCGTGCCTTCGCCTCCGCGCCCCAGGTATTGTTTGCCGACGAACCGACCGGCAGTCTCGACCAGGCCACCGGGAGCCGTATTATCGATCTGCTGTTTCAGATGCGCGAGCAGACCGGCGCGGCGCTGCTGCTGGTAACTCACGATGAGCGACTGGCGGCCCGTTGTGATCGTCGGCTGAAGATTGAGAATGGCCGGCTGGAGGCCGAGGCGTGAAGACGCTGGTGCTGGCCCTGCGCTTTCTACGCCGTGACTGGCGTAGCGGCGAACTGCGACTGTTGGTCCTGGCCCTGACCATCGCGGTGGCCGCGGTCACGGCGGTGGGCTTCTTCACTGACCGGGTGGAGCAGGCGATGGTGCGGCAGGCCAATCAAGTGATGGCCGCCGATCTGGTACTCTCCAGCAGCCGGCCGCTATCGGATACCTTCGAACAGCAGGCGGCGGCCCTCGGCTTGCGAATTGCCCACACCCTCAGCTTCCCCAGTATCATCATGCACCGGGATGAGACCCAATTGGTGGAGGTGAAGGCGGTCAGCCGGGACTACCCCCTGCGCGGGGAGTTGCGCATCCGCCCCCAGGCAACCGTCGAAGAACAGCGCGTGACGACCCCGCCGGCTCCCGGCAATCTGTGGGGCGAAGCGCGCCTGATGGCGGCCCTCAACCTGCAACCCGGCGACAAAGTGTCACTGGGCGAAGCATCGCTCAACCTGGAACGGATCCTGAGCCGCGACGCGGCCCTCGGCAACAACTTTTTCCGCCTTGGACCCGAGGTGTTGATTGCCCTGGAGGATATCCCCAAAACCGGCCTGGTCACGCCGGCCAGCCGGGTTCGCTATCGCCTGCTGGTGGCGGGCGAGCCGGCACAGGTGGAATCCTTCCAGCACTGGGTCAAGGCCCGGTTGCCGCGGGGCGTCCATCTGGAGCACTTGAGCAGCGCCCGCCCCGAACTACGTAATGCCCTGGATAGGGGCAGCCGTTTTCTCAGTCTGGCCGCCTTGGTGGCGGTATTGGTCGCCGGCGCTACCGTCGCCCTCTCAACCCGGCGCTTCGTCGAACGTCAATCGGATACCAGCGCCATCATGCGCTGCCTGGGCGCCAGTCAACCGCTCATCCTGCGGGTCCTGCTGCTACGTCTGCTGCTACTCGGCCTGCTGGCCAGCCTACTGGGTATTGCCGGCGGCTGGCTGGCGCAATACCTGCTGGCCAATCTGCTCAGCGACTGGTTTGGCAGCCCGCTTCCCAGTGCCAGCCCATGGCCGGCGCTGGTCGGTCTGGGCACCGGCCTGATTACCCTGATCGGATTCACCCTGCCGCCGGCGCTACGTTTGGGGGCGGTACCGCCGTTGCGGGTGCTACGACGCGATCTCGGTGCACCGCCCGCCAGTACCTGGCTGTTGTCGCTCTGCGCGCTCGCCGCCATGGCACTGCTGATGCGCTGGCAGGCCGGCGACGCCACCCTGGCCGGATGGGTGTTGCTCGGTACCCTGGGTACGGTATTCCTTCTGCTGGCTGTCGCCTGGCTGCTGATCCGCTTGCTCAAGCCATTGCGACACCGCGGTGGCACGTTGTGGCGACAGGGGTTGTCGGGGCTGCTGCGCGACCCGGCCATGACCGCCTTGCAGCTGACCGGTTTCGGACTGGGCATCCTTGCCATGCTGCTGTTGGCGATCATCCGCACCGACCTGCTGGACGCCTGGCACCGAACCATCCCGCCACGGGCTCCCAACCATTTTCTTATCAATATCCAGCCCGATGATGTCACCTCCATGGCGGACTTTTTCCGTCAGCAACAGATCGAACAGGCCGGCATCTACCCCATGCTGCGCGCCAGGCTCACCCGTATCAACGATCAACCGATCTCCCCCGACCAATACCCGGATGACCGCGCCCAGCGGCTGGTGGCGCGCGAGTTCAACCTATCCTGGGCAGACCGGCCACAAACCGACAATCGCATCGTTGCCGGCCACTGGTGGCAAGACGCGACGAGCCAGGAAGCCCTGTTCTCGGTGGAGACGGGCATCGCCGAAACCCTCGGTATCAAACTGGGTGACCGACTCCGATTCGATCTGGCCGGTGTCGCCATCGAGGCCAGGGTGTCCAACCTGCGAACGGTGCAGTGGGATTCATTCCAGCCCAACTTTTTTGTTATCGGCACCCCTGCCCTGTTGAAGGGCCATCCTACCAACTACATCACCAGCTTTTACCTGCCGCCCGGAAAAGAGAAAACCCTGGCGCAACTGGTACGACACTACCCCTCGGTCACCATTATCGATGTCAGTGCCATCATGCAGCAGATCCGCGAAATCATGCAGCGCGGCTCGCTGGCGGTGGAGTACGTTTTTCTGTTTACCCTGGCAGCCGGGCTGCTGATGCTCTATGCCGGCATTCAGGCCAGCCGCGAACAGCGACGACAAGCGTCGGTGGTACTGCGCACTCTGGGGATGCAGCGCAAAGGGTTGATCATGGCGGCCGCCATCGAGTTCATCATCCTCGGTCTGCTGGCCGGTACCCTGGCCAGCCTCTGCGCCAGCGCTACCGGCTGGCTTATCGCCACCGAAGTATTCGGCTTTACCTATCAACCCGGTATCCGCACCATCCTGATCGGCATGCTTGGTAGCGGCGCGATCATTGGCGGAGCCGGGGTACTGGCGACTTGGCCGCTGACGGTACAACCGCCGCTACGTATGCTGCAGACCCGCTGATGCAAACCGCCTACGAAGCCTTCCTGCTGACCCGCCACTGGCGTGATGGACCCCAAGGTATTGAACTGCAGTTCTGGGCCCATTCATCCGCCGGTCCGCTGCGCCTGGTCTTTCCGGACCAGAAGGCAGTCTGTTTTATCCCACGGGAAAACGGACTGCCGCTGGATGGTTTTCCGCTGGAGCGCAAAGCGCTGAACTTGACCGACTTGCAGGGCCAACCGGTGGATGGGCTCTATTTCCGCCAGCAACGCCAACTGCAGCAGTTCCGCGAGCGTACTGCCGGCAGCAGCACATTGCTCCTGGAATCGGATATCAAGATCGCCGACCGTTTTCTGATGGAGCGGTTTGTCACCGCACCGATGCAGGTTTCTGGCAAAGCCGTCCAGCGCGACGGTTATCTGGAGTGGATCAATCCGCGTATCCGTCCGGCCGATTACCAGCCCCAACTCAGCTATCTGAGCCTGGATATCGAAACCGACGGCAGCGCAAACCAGGTGCTCTCTATCGCCTACTGCGGACCCGATGTGGCAGAGATCCTGATGCAGGGCGAGGCCGCCGACTGGCCCAGCGACCTGCCGATTCAGTGGGTAAGCGATGAGACAGCACTGCTGCGGCTGTTTTTGCAGCGTCTGGCACAGCTCGATCCGGACCTGATCCTCGGCTGGAACCTGATCAACTTCGACCTCGACTATCTGGAACGCCGGTGTCGGGCACATCGTATCCCCTTCGCATTGGGACGCGGCGGCGAGCTGGCCGCCATCCTGCAGCCACAGCAGAGTGGACAGGCACGGGTAGCCAGTATTCCGGGACGGGTGGCGCTCGATGGAATCGATAACCTGCGCGCCGCCTTCTGGTCGTTTGAAAGCTTTTCACTCAATCACGTTGCCGGGGAACTGTTGGGGCGCAAAAAGCTGATTAGTGACGGCCAGGACAAACTGGCCGAGATCCGCCGCCAGTTCCGGGAGGACCGCCCTGCCCTGGCCGCCTACAACTTGGAAGATTGCCGCTTGGTAGAGGCGATCTTCGCCAAAACCGATCTGATCAATTTTATCCGCCAGCGCGCCACCATGACCGGACTGTCGCTCGGTCGTCTGGGAGGATCGGTGGCGGCATTTGATAATCTCTACCTGCCGCTACTGCATCGCGCAGGCGTGGTGGCCCATGACATCGGCGCGTTCCGCCACTCCCAGGGCAGCCCCGGGGGTTATGTCATGGATTCCCAGCCCGGTCTCTATCAAAACGTACTGGTGCTGGACTTCAAAAGCCTCTATCCCAGCATCATTCGCACCTTCCACATTGATCCATTAGGCATGGCCTTTCCGGGTGACGACCCTATCCCCGGTTTTCTCGAGGCATCGTTTTCCCGTGAGCGGCATATCCTGCCGTCGATCATCACTGAACTCTGGGCAAAACGGGATCTCGCCAAGCAGCGGCATGACAAGTCGCTCTCCCAGGCGATCAAGATCATCATGAATTCGTTTTACGGTGTACTCGGTTCCAGCGGTTGCCGTTTTTACGACCCACGCCTGGCCAGCAGTATCACCCGACGCGGTCATGAGATCATTACCCGCAGCCGGGACTGGCTGGAGTCTGCCGGTCATCCGGTGATTTACGGCGATACCGATTCGCTATTCGTACTGCTGGGTGAAGGCTGCGATGAAGCACGCGCCCGGGAGACCGGTCAACAGTTGGCCCGCGATCTCAACCGCTGGTGGAACCAAACCATTACAGAGGAGTTTCGCGTCGACTCCGCCCTGGAGATCGAATTCGAAACCCACTTTATTCAATTCATCATGCCCACCATCCGTGGCACCGAGACCGGCAGCAAAAAACGTTATGCCGGCGTCATACGCAACGCCCAGGGTGATAATGAGCTGGTATTCAAGGGGCTGGAGAGCGTACGTAGCGACTGGACGCCACTGGCTCAGCAGTTTCAACGTGAGCTTTATCGGCGCATCTTTTTTAATGAACCCTACGAGACTTACATCAGCGATCTGGTCAACCGCCTGAAGCGCGGCGAACTGGACCGGGAGTTGGTCTACCGGAAACGCTTGCGGCGTAAACTGGATGACTACCAACGCAATGTCCCGCCCCATGTACAGGCAGCCAGAAAGCTGGACAAGCCGCGCCGTACGATCAGTTATCTGATCACCCTCAATGGACCGGAACCGGTCGAGCGGCAAACCAGCCCCATCGACTACCAACACTATATCGAGCGTCAGATTGGACCGGTGGCCGACGGTATCCTGCACTTCCTCAACGACAGCTTCGAGCGTATCACGGCCGACCAGATGACCCTGTTCTAGGGCCTATCGCTAGTCCGCTACCCATCCGCACTTCACAATAAACAGTTAATCGCCCCATCCAACTGTTTGATAACCACAATCTTTACCATGATGTAGACTTAGTCGACCGCTTGTCGCATTCCTATAAATTACATTGACAGGTTGTGGTCTATGCACTGTTTTATCAATCGAGCTCGCGTAATACGCGGGGTGCTCTGCAGCTTACCGTGGGTGATGCCATGCCATGCCAGCGATATCACTCTGGCCGTTGCCAATTCGACCTGCAACACCATCCAGGCAGTGGGAACCCGCTATACCGAAACACATCCGGTAAACATACACTATCTCTGTAAATCTTCAGGACGACTGGCCAAAGGGATTCGCGGGGGCGCCATCCAGGCCGATATCTACATCTCGGCCAACCGGCACTGGATGGACTATATGATCGATGGCGGACTGGTAAACCCCGACAAGGTTGTCAGCCCCTGGAGCAATAGCCTGGTGGTGAGTGCACCGGCTGACAGTCCGTTACAACTTCAGACATGGGAAGGGCTGTCCACGCAGAACATCGAAACCATCCTCATCGGCGATCCGGGCACGGCACCCTTTGGCCGTTATGCCAAGCAGGCACTGCAAAAAACCGGTCTATGGGAACGGGTCAGGCAAAAGATTACGACAAAAAAACATATCACCATGTTGGCCGAGACACTGGCCGAATCTGACGATCACACGGTAGGTATTCTCTTCTCTACCAATCTCACGGAGCGGTTACGCCCCCTATTCGCTATCGACCCATCCTGGCACCCACCCATCCAGTATTACATGGGCCTGGTCGGTCAAGCGGCCGACAACCCCGTTGTCAGTGAATTCTTCGATTACGTCCGCAGCGATACCGGCCTGGATATGTTTAAAACCGCCGGTTTCATCGTGATGCCGGAGTGAGTGAATAACCGCCTATGATCGGGAAGCTGAGCAACTGTTCTCTTTATCGGCAGCTGATCATGCCCATGTTCGCTATCGGGCTGCTATCACTGCTCGGCACCGTCTATTTCTCCCATATCCTGAAGGAGTCTGTGGCCGCCCTGGATACCATTTATGTACAAGGCGATACGCAGTTGCGCAATCTCGAGAAGTTGGAGAAGCAAATTACCAGTTACCGGGCCCTCAGTCTTCGGCATCTAACCACGGAAAACTTTTCCGAAATGGCACAAATCAGTGTAGAACTGAAACGTACCAAACAGATGATACTCGACACCCTGCCTCATTCACCGGAGGTCACCGACACCCCGGATCAGACTGCCACGTCACTGGAAAACGCATCCCATCAGTTATTCATGCTGCTGCACATCTACTTTAACGAGATAGGGGTCGCCATCAAACTGAGTGCCGACTTTGAAAAGGAAGCCGCGTTCGCACTGCTAAGTCGTATCGAATCGCAACATATCCCCCGCATCAAAGAGATCACCGCCAAGTTGATCCGTCATGAATTCGAGGACATTTCGGCATCGCGCCAGGAACTCATGTCGGTGGCGACACATAACCTTTATATCACGATTGCCATCGGCATCAGCGGTGGCGGACTGCTGCTCTTTATCGCCTTTATTGTGATCCGTAATGTGACTCGGCGTCTATCACAACTCCTGACCTGGTCACAGAAACTTTCCCAAGGCGATTACTCCGCCCCGCTGACACAAGACTCGAATGATGAAGTGGGACAACTTACCCATGCCATGATGGAGATGGCACATAATATCGCCGATGCCCACAAGCGCCTGGAAAGGTCAAAAAGAAGTGCGGAATCGATTGCCGACACCTTGAGGATTTATGCCAATGCTTTTGAAAACAGCGGTGAAGCCATTCTCATCACCGACAAAGACAACCGCATAATCAATATCAACTCCGCATTCACCCGCCAGACCGGTTATGAATTATCGGATGTAGCGGGTAAAAATCCACGCCTGCTCTCCGGCGGTAATACCACCCTGGAAACCTATCAGGAGATGTGGCACGACCTGGAGCAGCACAGTTTCTGGCAAGGTGAACTCTGGGACAGGAAAAAATCAGGTGAACTCTATCCCAAGTGGGCGGCCATCTCCGCCATTCGCGACCCACAGGGAGAGGTGCTGTTTCACATAGCCAGTTTCACTGACATCAGCGACCGCAAGGCCGCCGAGGCGCGTATCGAACACCTCGCCCACTATGACATGTTGACCGGGCTATTGAACCGTTTCAGTCTGGAGAACCGTATGGAGCAGGCGGTGTTAGCCGCCAAACGGGACCAGCAACAATTGGCCGTGCTGTTTGTCGACCTGGATCGCTTCAAATATATCAATGACTCCATGGGACACCAGGTGGGAGATCAACTGCTGATAGAAGTGGCCAACCGCCTGAAAAGCTGCCTCAGGGAGAGTGATATCGTCGCCCGAATCGGCGGCGACGAATTCGTCGTCGTTCTCACCGGGCTGAAAGATACCAACCGCGTACCGACACTGGCCGGGCAGATAATCGAATACCTCTCCCAGCCCTATACCGTCAATGACAATATCTTTGACAGCAGCCCAAGTATCGGTATCAGCATCTATCCCAATGACGGCGACACCATTGATGAGCTGTTAAAAAACAGCGACATTGCCATGTATCATGCTAAAGATCAGGGCAGAAAGAACTTCCAATTCTTCACAGAAAGCCTTCTGGTTGCCTCGGAGGAGCGGTTGGATTTTGAACATCAGCTGCGCAATGCGCTGGAGTTCGATCAATTCGAACTTCATTATCAGGCGCAGGTTCATACGGATAGCTGCCGAATTTACGGTATGGAAGCGCTGATTCGCTGGAACCATCCGACGCGCGGGTTTATCGGTCCCGACCGGTTTATTCCGATTGCCGAAGAGATCGACGTCATTCATGAACTGGGCATCTGGGTCATCGATCAGGCTTGCCGACAACTGGCCATCTGGAAGCGGACGGCACAGCACCCGTTACAAATTTCGGTCAACCTCTCGGCTAAACAGTTGCACGCAGACACCTTGATAGAAACCGTCCACCATGCCATGGAAAAACATCAGATTGCGGCCGGTGAACTTGAGCTGGAAATTACAGAAACAGCGGCCATGTCCGATCCTGAGCTGGCCGTACGACAACTCGATGGATTGAGCAACCTGGGGGTCAGCCTGGCAATTGATGACTTTGGCACCGGCTACTCATCGCTTGCCTACCTGAAGAAACTACCTATTAACACTCTAAAACTGGACCGGACCTTTGTCGGTGATATTGAAAACGACCGAAACGACGCGGAGATCTGTATGGCAACCATCGCCCTGGCCCACAATCTCGGCCTCAAAGTGGTCGCCGAGGGAGTGGAGACCCCAGCGCAACGCGATTTCCTTACCAAATATAGGTGCGACTACCTGCAAGGTTACCTGTTCAGTAAACCGTTGCCACCCACTCAGGCGGGACACCTTTTGATGCTGTGCGACAGCCATCATGCCAAGCAGACCCGCTGCGACACTGCCCCCCTCTCCGGCACATGAACCCACCCGGGCAAAACAATTCTGAGCAAGACAACAGCTCATCCGACAAAGTGCTATCCACCACCTTTGACAACCGATAACGGGTAGCCAGATGGCCACCCGTTTCGGCATGGGCACTTCAGATCACTTTATATACCTGGCCAGTCGCCACACCCAGGATGGATTTTACATAGGCCTGGGCCACACGTGCTCCAGGTACCGGGATAAATCCGGGAAAAAAGTTGCCATAGACCCCCACACTCTCTTCCAGCAGAGAGGGGCTGACGGCATTGATCCGAATGCCCTTCGGCAACTCCGTGGACACCGCCCGTACAAAGTGTTCAAGCGCGCCGTTAATGGTGCTGGCACTCGTCCCCCAGGCGATCGGTTCATCACTCAATATCCCGGTGGTTAAGGTAATGGAACTGTTGGGATTGAGATAGTCGATGGCCGCCCGCGTGGCATTGATCTGCCCCATAAGCTTGCTATGCAACCCCACCGACCACTCTTCCTCTTTCATCGCATTAAAAGCGTTGAACGCCACATCGCCCGTGGCGACCACCAGGGCGTCAAAGGGGCCAATCTGATCAAACGCACGATGAATCGATGACGAGTCGGTAATATCCACATTCAGATCACCGTTTGATTTACCCACTTTAATCACTTCCTGATCATCCCCCAGAGCATTAATGACGGCAGATCCGATAGTGCCGGTAGCACCTAGCACGACAATTTTCATAACAGTTCTCCTAATCCAGTGGCAATAAGATTGTTTACGAAAATTATACTATCTGCTGTTATTTGCCAGAAAAACCGGCTAAATTACAAAACACTGTTTCAAAAATAGATCTAACCAATGAAAATCGACCACCTTGAAAGCTTTTATCATGTGGTGCAGCAGGGGGGCTTTTCCGCTGCAGCAGAGTATCTGGGCGTATCAAAAGGACTGGTCAGCCGGCATGTACGCAGCCTGGAAACAACCCTCAACGCCAAACTACTGCACCGTACTACCCGGGTGGTGAACCTGACCGAAGCCGGACAACACCTCTATCAACACGCAATCCAGATCTTTTCGCTGGCCAAGGAAGCTGAACAGGTAGTACAGGACCTGACCCAGGAAGCCAGCGGCATACTCCGGTTCACCGCCCCCATCACCCTGGGTGAGCGGGTATTAGGCGACCTGCTTCCCCCTTTCTGGGAGCAGTGCCCACAGGTCAAGGTGGAGACCAACTTCACCTCCAAGGCATTCAAGATAGTGGATGGCGATCAGGATATCGCCTTGCGGGCTTACGACACGCTACCGGAAAACGTGGTGGCAAAAAGCGTGGGACAATTACGAAATACGGTGGTCGCCAGCCCAGACTACGTCCAGCGCATGGGCGCACCGCATAGCCCCATTGAGCTCCATCAGCACCCATGCATTCTGTTCAAACATGTCGAACGAGGGAGTCATTGGCTGTTCGAAAGCGCCGATACCAAAGAGATTGTCAGCGTAAACGGTCCACTTTCTGTCAGCCAGTATTCAACGGCACGCCACATGGCGCTAACTGGCTTTGGCATCGCCAACCTGCCCTACTACCAGGTAGAGCAGGATATCCAGCAGGGTCGCCTGGAAGCGCTCCTGACCGACACACGGACCTACAGTCACGATCTATACATCCTCCATGCCAGTCATCTCTATCTACCGAAAAAACTACGACTGTTTAAGGAACTGCTTTCAGAATGGTTCACCCAAAACCGGCGCTATCTAATGGAAGATTAATCCAAACAAAAAATCGTCGTATTGATGAAACTTCGTGAAATATTCCGACCGCTCTCCGGGTCTTTTATTGCAAGGACCTAACAAGGTCTATAACCAAACAGCCAAGGAGAATTACCATGAAATTTTCAACCACACTTTTTGCGATAGCCTTCGTCTCAATCATGTCTACTGGCGTTGCCCTGGCGGATGACGTAGGCCAAGATTTGCTATACGGACCTGAACTGACCAAAGTGGATTTCAGCCAGATGCCAGCCACTGCCGCAGGACGAGACACGCACATGGCATCCATGGACG
>NZ_JBNKFS010000029.1:0-42224 GCF_050289425.1 Sedimenticola sp.
TGGTATCGAGTAGGTGGTTATCACACTTCAAGTCGGTACAAGGGAAAGTTACTTGAGGCATATTATAAATTGACCTTTGGTAGGCAGGATGGTGCTAGGTTTGTTATTACCATTCCTACGCAGAGTGTAGTTAACAGTAAAGAGAAACCAGATCAGGCGTTTCTCGATAAAATGATTACGGCAGTAGAGATAGTGCTAGATACAATGGCTGATGCTAATTAATCATTGGTAAACCCCCGGCTATGCCGGGGGGACTCGACTAGGTTTGACCGAGGCTACGGTCACTTATCCTTAAGTTTCGACCAAGAAACGAGAGGACTAACCTATGAGAGACTTTAAGAGTTTGGCTCATACGCGCTGGGATTGTAAATATCATGTGGTGTTTATCCCGAAACGGCGGCGGAAACTGATATACGGAAAGTTGCGGAAAGGATTAGGTGAGATATTTCATGAGTTAGCCAACAGGAAGGAATGCCGGATAGAAGAGGGGCATTTAATGGCTGATCATGTGCCTATTTGCATCAGTATTCCACCTAAGTATTCGGTATCGAGCGTCGTGGGCTATTTGAAAGGGAAGAGCGCAATTACGATAGCCAGGCGTTTTAAGGGTAAGCAAAGGAATTTTGCAGGAGAACATTTCTGGGCGAGAGGGTATTACGTTTCAACTGTGGGGTTGGATGAGGAAATGGTTAGAGAGTATATCCGTAATCAGGAGCAAGAAGATGTTCGCCGAGATCAGCTGGCTCTAGGTGTTTAGTGCCTTGGGCGCAATGAGAGCCCTTTGAGGGCGTAACCTAATAAGCCTCCGGCTATGCCGGAGGTAACTTAACTCGACAATCAACACGTCCTGGGCGGTGTCTTCAGGATATTCACCGAGTAATTCATAATTGCTGGGTACGAAAGGGCCAATCAGAATGGTGATTCGGCTGTTTATGGGAATAATATTCTCAATAAGAGATTCCCCTTCAATCTCTTTTGTGGTCGTATTCTGGTTTCCTACGGTGATCTTTTTTGTTGATTACCGGGATCTTGAGTTTGGCAGGCTGAAGGCCAGGTCAATGTGGGGTGGCCATCAACCGGCTGATGAGCTGCTGCATATGCTGATAGTGGCTCCCTTTCCAGTAGATCTTTCCACACTCCATGCAGTTCCAGAAGTGATTGTGCTGTTTCCGGGTATGGGGTAACAATTGATCCAGGATCTTCCCTTTCTCTACCGGTAAAATTTTTCCGTTGCAGTACATACAGCGGGTAAACGGCTGCAGGCCGCCGTACAGGTCGAGGCGGCTGATGATTTCCAGCAACTGCTGGCGGGGTTGGCGCGAACGTACAAAATAGCCATGTGTGATCTGCTTGCGCATCAGCAGTTTACGGTCGCAGGTCAGCAGGATGCGTTGCTGTTGGATCGAAATTGCTGCCAGGGTGGGGTCGTCGTAGTCATTGCGATACAACGTGTCGAAACCGAGCATGCGCAGGTAAGCGGCGAGACGGCCCAGGTGGACATCCAGGACAAAGCGGGTTCTGCGTAAAGGCTTAGGGCGTAAATGGGTGAGCGGGGTGATGTCCAGGGCTTCAAACATTGGGTAGACACTGATCCGGTCGCCATTTTGTACCCGGTACTGAAAATCAACCGATCGGCCATTGACCAGGATGAGGTCAATCTCGGTATGGGGCACCCCCAGTGATTCGATTACATCCTTGATCGACGCCGCCTGATGGTAGTAATGCACAAACTCGACCTTGCGCTGCTCCGCGGGTAAGAAGTCGTTCAATTCCGCGTAAAAACGCAGACTAACCTGGAGTGGTGTCCCGCTCATTTGCCGCTACTCGGCATCCGGCGGCGCGTGACTGTCTACCAGCGGCACGAAGGCGACACCGAGAATGTCGCGGGTTTGGGTGTGGCCTTGCCGGTCCTTTTCCAGCAACAGCAGTCGCTGTGACAGATGCGGTGAGCCCACGGGGATAACCAGATGTCCGCCTAGCGTGAGCTGCTCAATCAGCGCGTTGGGGATATACGGCGCGGCAGCCGTGACGAGGATACCGTTAAAGGGTGCGTACTCGGGCCAGCCTTGATAGCCGTTACCGCTTCGGGTCAGGATATTGGTATAACCGAGGTGTTGAAGCCGGTCGGTCGCTGCGTCACTAAGCGGTGACAGCCGTTCCATGCTGTATACCGTTTGGCACAATAGCGAGAGCACCGCCGTCTGGTAGCCGGATCCGGTGCCAATTTCGAGTACGCGATGGCCGGGTTGCGGTGCCAGCAGGTCGGTCATTAGCGCGACAATATAGGGCTGGGAAATGGTTTGCCCGTGGCCGATCGGTAGCGGTCCATTATCGAAAGCCTGCGCCTGCATATTTTCCGGCACAAACGCATCGCGCGGCACCCGGGCCATTGCGTCCATCACCCGGGTGTCCAGCGCTGACTTTCCAATCATATGGCGGGTATAGCGTACTTCACTGTCGATATCCGCCAACATCTGCTGCATACCGGGGTTATGTGGGCGAGTCATGTGTCGCTACCTGCCCGTCCCATTACCGTTGTTTTTGATAGGTTCCCATCAACTGCGCTTGTGCAATGATGTGACCCTGCATAGCATTTTCCAGTTCGGCTTTTGAGGGGTTGTGCAGGTCACCAAGAAGTCTGTCCAGGGCGTAGAGTTTGAAGAAGTAGCGGTGCCGGCCGATGGGTGGGCAGGGGCCGCCATATCCGGTACGGTGCCAATCGTTGATGCCTTCCCGGGTACCCGGGGGTAACTGCTCAGTCGTGGTGTGCTCAGGCAAGCCCGTGGTGGTGGGAGGAAGGTCATAGAGCAGCCAGTGCACCCAGGTCATCTTGGGCGCTTTCGGGTCCGGGGCATCGGGATCATCCACGATCAAAACCAGACTTCGGGTTGTTCCGGGGAGACTTTGCCAAGAGAGAGGAGGGGAAGTGTCTTCACCTTCACAACTGTATGGCCGAGGTATTGCCTGGCCGTTTTCGAAGGCGCTGGAGGTCAGTGTTAAGGCCATAAGGGTCTCCTTATCTGAGTGCGTTGGCTCAATGGCTATCCTGTTTGATTATTACCATAGTCCAGATTTCTCCAAACTTTTATGTCTATGTTCCGCGCGGTCGTACGCGTGCGCTACACTATCCGTGGTGGTGAAAAAACAGGAGATCATCCATGTCTGAATACAGTGCCCGGGTCGTCTGGGAACGCGGTGAAGCCAACTTTCTGGATAACCGGTACTGCCGGGGGCATCGTTGGGAGTTTGACGGCGGCGCCTCCGTACCCGCCTCTTCATCGCCCCATGTGGTACCGCTGCCACTTTCGGTCGAAGCCAATGTGGATCCGGAAGAGGCATTTGTCGCGTCGCTTTCCAGTTGCCATATGCTGTTCTTTCTTTCATTGGCCGCCCAACAGGGGTTTTTGGTGGATAGTTATGTGGATGATGCCATCGGGGTGATGGGAAAGGATGCGAACGGCAAGACGGCAATGTTACGGGTGGCACTGCGACCGCTAATCCGCTTTGGTGGGGAACAACAACCGACCGCATCGCAACTGAATGCCCTGCATCATCAATCCCATGAACTCTGTTTTATAGCCAATTCCGTGAAGACAGAGGTGGTGGTCGAACCGGCCTAGTCATCGGCCAGAAACTTTCAGGGGAGTCGCGTTATGGATCTGATTCAGCAACGTACTGTCAACTGCCCGTATTGTGGTGAGCCCTTGCTGTTGTTATTGGACTGTTCCGTTCCGGAGCAGGAGTATATCGAAGATTGCCAAGTCTGCTGTCAGCCGATCACCGTTACCCTGAATTGTGATGATCCTGATGATCTCTATCTCTCGGTCAGACGCGAAGACGACTGATATTGACTGTCATCATTCGTTAACCTGGGCGTAAATCCGCCGTCATCTAGCCCGGTTACTCTGCAGCAAAACCGATGTGGAGATGACTGGTGCTAAATGTTGAACAGGTTATAACCAACCGATTCCCGGAGTTTTTTGAAACTAAACCACGGTTGTTGTCCCGGCCGTTGGTACGCTTTCTCCGCCTGTTATTTAATGAGCGTGAGATCAATCATTTTCTTGAGCGCAATGCGGGGATTACAGGACTCGATTTTATCGAGAAGGTGCTGGAGTATTTCGATCTGGATTACTCCCTGAGCAGCAAGGAGTTGGAAAATATCCCCCCCAGCGGCCGGGCGGTGATCGTTGCCAATCACCCGTTGGGTGCACTGGATGCCCTGGCGCTGATCCTGATGGTCAGTCGGGTGCGTAGCGATATCAGAGTTATTGCCAACGATCTGTTGTCATCGTTGAAACCGTTGAATGAACTACTACTGCCGGTAGATAACTTTGGCGGTGGCTCAGCGAAATCCCATATCAAGCGGATTTACGATTCCCTGCAGAAAGAGCGGGCGGTCATTGTGTTTCCCGCCGGTGAAGTGTCGCGCCTACGACCGAACGGCGTGCGGGATGTGCACTGGAAACCGGGGTTTCTGCAATTTGCCAAACGCACGGCCTCACCGATCGTCCCGGTGTATATCGACGCCAAGAACTCCCCACTGTTCTACGGCGTGTCGATGCTCTCCAAACCGCTGGCCGCCCTGTTGCTGGTGCGTGAAATGTTTCGCCAACGGCGGAATACCATCGGCTTTCATATCGGCGAAGCGATACCGATCCACACCATCAGCGAGTCCGGTATTACGCCCAAGGCTCAGGTCAAAATGTTGCGTAAGCATCTGTATCGTATCGGTCAGCGACGCAACGGTATATTCGCTACGGAAAAAAGTATCGCCCATCCGGAATCACGACAGTCACTGCGTGCCGAGTTACGTGAGGCGGAGTTGCTGGGAACGACCACCGACGATAAGCAGATCATACTTTCCGACTGGAAAACGGACTCCAGTTTCATCCGCGAGATCGGTCGGCTACGCGAGTTGAGTTTCCGCAAGGTGGGTGAGGGGACCGGACAGCGGCGGGATGTGGACAACTATGACCAATATTACCAACACCTGGTGCTCTGGGATGACACACAACTGGAAATCGCCGGGGCCTACCGGTTCGGCGATGCGGCGTCTATTGTGGATGGCCGTGGTCTGGAGGGGCTTTACAGTGCCAGTCTGTTCAAACTGGATCCGGCGTTCACGGCATTCTGCACGCAGGGGTTGGAGTTGGGTCGTAGCTTTGTCCAGCCGGCATTCTGGGGATCGCGTGCACTGGATTATCTCTGGCAAGGGTTGGGTGCTTATGTCAGACATCATCCGAATGTGCGCTACCTGTTTGGACCGGTCAGTATCAGTTCGCGCTATCCGGTTCCTGCCCGTGACATGATTGTGTATTACTTCAGCCACTACTATGGATCAAGACGGGGGTTGGCGGAGTCTTACAATCCCTATCGGATAAACCAGGGCGCGCTGGATGAGTGTAAACAGATCTTTTCGGGAGAGGATGCGAAGGGGGATTTTCAGGAGCTGAAGCATCAGTTATCCCTTTTCAATCTGACCGTTCCCACGCTCTATAAACAGTATACGGAGTTGTGTGAAGAGGGGGGCGTGCAGTTTCTGGCGTTTGGTGTCGATCCCCAGTTTGCCGATTGTGTGGATGGCCTGATTTTGGTTGATCTGGACAAGGTGAAGGCTTCCAAACGCAAGCGTTATATCGGGGAGTGATTCCCGCAGGGAAAAATGGAGAGAGTGATGGATATTGCAGATATGGCGGACAAGTTTATTGAGGATCAGGTGCTCATCTCGGTGATGCGCATCCGTGAACATAAGGTGGCCCAGGAAGCGTCGCTTTGTGGAGCGGATCGTTATTGCGTCACCTGCGATACGGCTATACCCCGAGCACGTCTGAAAGCGGTGCCGGGTAGTGTGCACTGCATTCATTGCGCATCCAAGCAGGAGCGGGAGCGGCCGGGGATGTTTACAACAGTGGAACGGCATCGCATCAACACAGAGTTGGATGATTATCTGCTGAATATCTGTTAACCCGGAGGTCCCCAAATCTTGGGCGAAGACCGGGTATCCGGAAAGAGGCAGCCGGATAACTCTTTTATTCGTTGTCATCCTGCTGAGCGGGATGACAACGGTTTATTATCTGGGTTGAGGCTGCAGCAGATAGACCTGTTCAGACATGGCCGTCACGCCCCTGTTTTGGAAGCGGGGATTGTCGGCAAGAATATCGCGGTTTAGGATGGTCTTGATTCGATAGCGGTCGGCATAGTGACGCTGCACCTCCGCTTCCTGCACCGAGAAGGGTGGACCATCCATCTCCTGTTGCGGATACGTCATCGTGACCAGCAAGGTTGGAAGTGGGGCGGGAAAGAGTGTTTGCAATGTTTCCACATAGATCGGCCGCATGGCCGGGGGCATGGCGATGAGGGCGGCACGGTCATAAATGGCGCGGCAGTTTGCCACATCATCAGCCGTTAGGGAAAAGAGGTCGCCGCAAAAAATGACCAGTTCATCACAGCTCCAGCGTTCGAGGCCATTGGCAACGGTCACTTCGGGTTGTAGCTGGTTCTCTTTAAAAAAATCGGCTACGGCAATAGGGCTGATCTCAACCCCCAACACCTTATAGCCTTGTTCCAGCAGCCAGAGCATATCGCGGCTCTTCCCGCACAGCGGCACAAATACGCTGGAGCCGTGCGCCAATTGCAGCCGTGGCCAGTACTGCTGCAGATAACTGTTCACCTCTTGCTGATGGAAACCGATCTGGTTTTGTGCCCAGCGATCATGCCAAAACTGCTTATCCATATACGTCCTCAATCTGCGTCAGCTGGCTCTGCCAGCCAGCTTTTCGGTTTCAGGTATTGCTCATACAACTGCGCCTCTTCCGATCCCGCTTCAGGTCGCCAGTCATAGCGCCACTTTACCAGTGGTGGCAGTGACATCAAGATGGATTCGGTTCTCCCTCCGCTCTGTAATCCGAACAGGGTGCCCCGATCGAAAACCAGATTGAACTCTACGTAGCGACCGCGTCGGTACAACTGAAAGTCGCGTTGCCGCTCACCGTACTCTTGCGCTTTACGGCGTTCCACAATGGGTAGGTAAGCGGGCAGGTAGTGGTCACCCACACTCCGCATAAAGCGGAAACAGTCATCAAATCCCCACTCGTTCAGGTCGTCGAAAAACAGCCCGCCGATGCCGCGGGGTTCATCCCTATGGCGCAGATAAAAGTAATCGTCACACCACTGCTTGAAGCGTTCGTAGGTGTCCGCACCGAATGGTTTGCAGGCGGCGTGCGCGGTGCGGTGCCAGTGTCGGCAATCCTCATCATTGCCGTAATAGGGGGTTAGGTCGAAGCCACCGCCAAACCACCAAATTGGGTCTTCATCTTCCCGCTCGGCAATAAAAAAGCGCACATTGGCGTGGGAGGTGGGGACGTAGGGATTCCATGGGTGGATGACCAGGGATAATCCCATCGCCTCGAATGCCCGTCCGGCCAGTTCCGGTCGATGGGCGGTGGCGGATGGCGGTAGGCTTTCACCTACTACATGAGAGAAATTGACACCTCCCTGTTCGATTATATGGCCATCGGTGATTACGCGGGTGATGCCTCCACCCCCCAAGCCGTGTCGGGCATTGCGGCTCCATTCATCGGTGTTGAAACGCGCCGCACCGTCGCACTGTTCAAAGGCATCGCAGATCTGCTGTTGCAGTTGTTGCAGATAGTGAGCGACAGCCGCTTTGTCCGGACTGTTCATGGTTTGATTCCTCGGTCTGGATGTTTGATTACATACCATTGCCAAATTTTTTGTGCAGCGCGATGCCGCTGTCACGTACCGTCTTTAGCGCTGATCCATATTGGCCGAGTAGTGCCAGCGCCCAGGCGATACGCTCTCTGAAATAACCGTCGAAGCTCGGATTGTTTTTCTCGGGATCGTCGTTGAGAACCGACTCCACATGACGCACGATAACTTGTTCCGGGATATAGCAGAGACGATTGTTTTTATAACTACTCATACGTAGCTCGGCCACCGGATAAGCTCCGCCATCACCGGCTGAGACGGTTACGATCAACGCCGGTTTGTGTCCCACTTCGTTTTTACTACAGAGTAGGAACAGGTTTTTCAATCCGGCCGGGACCTGGCCGTGCCATTCCGGCGAAACCACGACAAAGGCGTCGCTGCTGCCAAACAGGGTGCGCATCGGTTTTAAGATTTCGTTCCATTCCGGGTCATCCTCCCAGACACGCTGATCCCATAGCGGGAGAGGGTTGCCGGCCAGACTGAAGATTTCCGCACTCTCGCAATAGTCCGAATCCTGCAATACCTGCTGGATGTGCCGGGCCACCTTCATACTCTGGGACGGGGTGCGATGGCTTCCGCTGATAATGGTAACGTTCATCTCAACTTCCTGAGGCTAAAAAATGCCCACGGTGTGTGGGCGACTAATAACCGACGATAATGGTAGGATATTAAGATGTCAATCCTGTTGGTCCGCTGCCTGTCACGCGCTGTGCAAATCCTGTCAACTCCCTACCGTGACAATTACTATGCCCGACTACCGGGACATTTCTAGCAATAGACTGCTTCGAGTCTGCAGGCAGACATCAATCCGATTAGCGTTGGCCTGGATGTGGCCTGCTTGCCTGATCTTGACCCGGAAATATTAAATCCGGATGAATTAGCCGCCAGGTTTGACGACTTGTTGCCTCGATGTGGACTGAGCGGTTTGGTGAGAGATGGGCCACAAAAGCGGCGGGGTGAGCAGGCGATGTCGAAACCCCGTGAGTGCAGCCAAAACCGGTGACTACCAACCGGTTGATCATTTGCCGAGTCTGTAGTGCCACCTACTGGATGAACAGCCGGAACCGCGATGCTAGGTAGAAGTGGAGCCGGTTGAATTGGCCCAGGTTACGCCTCCGAAGCGGGTATCAACTAATGGATATCTCCAGATTACGCCGCCGCTTGCAGGCGATCTGTCCGTCCGGGAGATTTTTCCTGCCCGCCACCATCAGGGTGCGGTCGACCCATTTTCTGGCGCTGAGCCGGTAGTCGTTCAGCTGTTTTCCAGCCAGTGAGCGGATCGCTTTTTCCGCCGTTTGCTCCGGATAGACCTCGACTAAACCGTGATATTCGACGCTGCCGGTATCCATATCGAGAATTCGAATCAGGTTGCACTTGGCAACGGTGCCGCCTTTGCTGAAAGGGAGAAACCATTTGGGTTGCACGGCATCCTGAACCAGGGAGAGCAGTTCCTGGCGCTTTGCGGCAGCGGGGACATGGGGTATGAAAATTTTCATCGCATCCTTGAACGTGAGACAGCAATTTCAAGAACAATTATAAGTGACAAGCTTGTCCTAAATGGTGAATTAATCAACTATTTTGTTAATTTTCTACATTTTTTGCGATGGGGTAAAAAAGGGGGCGTTGTTAAAGACCGGTTTCACCGGTCCGCATTAATACGCGGCGCTGAGTTTCAATTCAGAAAGGATTAACTCGAACTTTTCAAATTTCGGATGAGACTCAAGGAAATGGTCGTTCTGGTAGACACGCCCGGCAGCATCCAACTGGTAGACCGGGTGGTAACCCGATTCCGCCAGGGTCTTGATTTCATCGAACAGATTGTCCAGCACCAGCGCGTTGTCACCCTGGCCGATAATCAGCACCATGTGGGGCACCCCTTGCGGCGTGTGGACATAACTGAGCCTCAGCTGATCTTCCGGGATGGATTTACGAATCGCCGGGTCCAGCATCTTGGCAATGCTGATATCCTCGCAATCGCCGGTTCGAAGCTTGACCGTCTCTGTGGGGGATTGCCAATGATCCTGCAGGCTGTCCGGTTTGTACGTAACAAACAGGTTCCATTGGCGGTTGATCTGGGCCAGTTCACTTTTGGTGAGTGTGCCGCGGCTCTTATTGACCTGGGTTTTCTGCTGTACCGTTTGGGTCTTGATTTTATGGGTGGCACAGCCGGACAAAAGGGCGGGCGCCGCCAAGCCAATCAGGAGATAACGAAACAGAGTCTTCATCAGGCAGATACCATAAATCCAAGTCCAATGTTCTGTTTAGGGGCGTTTTGCATAAAAACTTGAGCAAGGCTAGCAAACAAATAGCAATTAATCCATCTCTAAATGCCTGAGTAACTTACTGTATTATTTAGTAAAAAAGAATATAAAGATACATTGGGCGTGGGTAGGCGACAGCAGGATTTGCATCTTGATGGGCGCCCAAATAGCTATTTGGATCGGTGAAGGAAGAAGAGTAACTTGTTGATTTATAATTTTTTACAGAAACCCTGTCGGTGGGCGGATGTTAGTTTGTGTGTCCGATTGGCACAGGGTGAGAGTCAATCTTGGGTGTGAGGGTCGCCTATTGACAGGGGGGCTCCAGATCACCCATCACTTAACTGGATAAGATCGATGGAAACTTCAGAGTTTGGATTCTGGGCTATGCTGATTTTCTGGGGTAGCGCCGTGGGTGGCATTGTTTTGGCCATCAACTGGGCCCGTTTGAAGGGGCGCAACCCGGTAAAACGTGAACTGTTGGAAAAATCCCTTAAGCAGCGACTGGAAAGGGGAGATCTAAGCCGGGAAGCGTATGATCAAAAGCTGGCGGCATTGAAGGACAGCGATTAGCCGTCACGTATCGCTAAAATCGGAGAAGTGAATGAGTAACCCCATACAACCCCCCCTTCGCGGCCAGTGCCTCTGTGGTGGCGTGAAGTACCAAGTGGATGCTATCGAACCCAGGATGGCCCACTGCCATTGCTCGATGTGCAGAAAGTTTCATGGCGCGGCTTTTGCCACCTTTGGCGAAGCAAAATCAGCATCGTTTCATTGGCTGGAAGGGGAGGATCTACTTAAGAGTTATCGTGCGGAAAACGGAACAGTGCGTCGTTTCTGCGCCAATTGTGGCTCCAGCCTGACCTTTGCACCGCCCAAGGATACGGGGGAATACGTCGAATTTACCCTGGGCACCTTGGTGGATGACCCAAAGCTGACACCGGACGCCCATATCTTCGTCGGCTCCAAGGCGGGATGGGATCATATATGCGATCAATTGCCGCAATATGAGGCGGGTAGGGGGAGTCAGCAACTGGATTGAATCCGGTGCCGTATAGTTGACTAACCGTTTGGTCGGCGGTTGTAACGATTTCTATTTTCTGTCGTCGGTTTTATCCGTGCCGGCGGTGTGCTCTCTCTGTTCCCTCTCTTCCTTCCTCTGCACCGTTCCAGGCCGGCCTGTCTGCCGCTGTTGCCAGTTTTCTAGAGTTGGCACAGGGACTGCATAGTCCGGTTATCGCAGTAAATGATTGGGAGAGGACCGTGTCAGATTTCAAACGATCTTCAATGCCTGAAGTGGTGGGCGGTTTGAATCGCTTGCCCGGTTTGGAGCGGGTGTGATGAGTCAACGAGTATTGGTGATCAATGCCCGTGCCGGGCAGGCGGAGCGTCTCACTTTGGCGTTGCAGGAGAACGGTCATGTTGTGTTGGCAACCGAGCCTCTGACTGAACAGTTGGAGACGCAGGTCGAGACCCTGCAACCGGACTTGCTGGTGTTGGACGTCTATCAGCCGGATCAGTCGATGCTGGAGCAGATCAGCCAGATCAGTCGTCGTATACCGCGTCCGGTGGTGATGTTTGCCGATCAGGGCGATAGCGAAACGGCCGCTGCCGCGGTGGATGCCGGTGTGCACGCCTATGTGGTGGATGGCTTCGATGCGGCGCGCCTGGCTTCGATACTGGATGTGGCGATTGCACGGTTCAGGGTTTATCAAACTTTGCGTGATGAGCTGGATCGCACCCGTAGCTTGTTGCGGGAACGCAAAATCGTGGATCGGGCGAAAGGTCTGTTGATGAATAAACGGGGCTGGTCAGAGGAGCAAGCTTACCGCTCATTGCAGAAAATGGCGATGGATCAAAATCGTCGTCTGGTCGACGTGGCGGAGCGGGTCATTGATATGTCGGAGCTGTTTCAATGATCTGCACACTCCCTGGGCGGATTCGTCGAGCAGGCACCGGAATTGTGCAAATCGGGTGGAATAGATGGATGAAAAAAGGGATAGGGGCCGGATTTTCCAGCACTAATCGTACTTTCTTGCCCATTTGTAAAAAGTTGGCCCGCAGTTTGCTGTAGTGAGGATTAACCAGTTTGAAACGCCACGTGGGTGGTTTCAATAGACATTAAGCGGTAGGCCAACGGCGGTCTGCCACGACGGACAAAGGCGTCCATCGCAGCGGGGTTCTGTCCCGCCGTGATGGGCGCTTTTTTATTTTCTGGTCATTAGGAGAGTTAAAAGATGAAAAAGTACCCTCAACGGTATGATTCCTTGGTAAACCAATCGGCGGCATCACAGCCGGGGTATCGCCGCGCCGTGCGATCGACGCTGCTCTGTGCCGGGATTGTTGCCGGAGCTATCCTGGCTACGACAGGTAGTGCTTCGGCTGAAGTGGGCCCACCTGAAAAGGAAGATCTCAAGTTCGGCTTTATCAAGCTGACGGATATGGCGCCGTTGGCAATCGCCTATGAAAAGGGGTACTTCGAAGATGAAGGGCTCTATGTAACGCTGGAAGCGCAGGCCAACTGGAAGGTGTTGCTGGATCGGGTGATCGACGGTGAACTGGACGGGGCGCATATGCTGGCCGGGCAACCGCTTGGTGCCACCATCGGATTCGGTACCCAGGCGCATGTTATCACCGCCTTTTCCATGGACCTGAACGGCAACGGCATCACCGTTTCCAATGATATCTGGGAACAGATGAAACCCTATGTGCCGCATAAAAACGGCAAACCGGTACACCCGATCAAGGCGGACGCCCTGAAGCCGGTAGTAGAGAAATATAAGGACCAGGGCAAGCCATTCAAGATGGGCATGGTGTTCCCGGTATCAACCCATAACTATGAGTTGCGTTATTGGCTGGCGGCCGGCGGTATCAACCCCGGTTACTACGCACCGGCCAAGGGCGATACCAGCGGTACCCTGCAGGCCGATGCATTGCTGTCGGTGACGCCACCACCACAGATGCCGTCCACCATGGAAGCCGGGACTATCTACGGTTATTGCGTCGGCGAACCGTGGAACCAGCAGGCGGTGTTCAAGGGAATTGGCGTACCGGTGGTTACCGATTACGAGATCTGGAAGGATAATCCTGAAAAGGTGTTCGGTGTTTCCAAGAGCTGGGCGGATGCCAATCCCAATACCCATATCCGGGTGGTGAAGGCGATGATCCGCGCCGCCAAGTGGTTGGATGACAACAGCAACGCCAATCGCCCCGAAGCGGTAAAAATCCTTTCACAATCCAATTATGTAGGTGCCGATTATGAGGTGATCGCCAACTCTATGACCGGGACCTTTGAGTACGAGAAGGGTGATAAACGCGAGGTGCCAGACTTTAACGTCTTCTTCCGTTACAACGCTACCTATCCCTACTACTCCGATGCGATCTGGTATCTGACCCAGATGCGTCGTTGGGGACAGATCAGCGAGCAGAAGCCGGATAGCTGGTACATGGATATCGCGAAAAAGGTCTATCGACCGGATATCTACCAGATAGCGGCCAAAGAGTTGATCGCCGAAGGTAAGATCGCTGCCAGCGAGTTCCCCGACTTCTCCAAGGAAGAGGGTTTCCGCGCACCGCAGACGCATTTCATTGACGGTATCACCTATAACGGAAAACAGCCGAACGCCTATCTTGAACAGTTCAAGATCGGGCTCAAGGGTGCTGACAAAATCTGATCGCCACCTCCCCCTCCGCCAGCCGGAGGGGGAGTGCCAAACGGATAACGCAGGACAACTATCATGAGCACAACGATGATCAATCCCGGTAAAAGTATTGAGTCCAAGGAGCGGCAGTCACCGTTTGCCTTTTTCGGCGGCGAGCGGATGGCTAAGGCAACGTCTGCCTTTTTTAAAGCGCTGATGATTCCACTTGCCGCTCTGGCACTGTTTCTGGTGTTGTGGAGTGCCGGAGCTGCTTCGGTGACCACTTCACTGGGACAGTTGCCGGGGCCGGTACAGGTCTGGGAGCAGGGCGTACAACTCTACAAGGAGCATCAGGCCGAACGTCAGAAGGAGGTGGCTTTTTACCAGCGCCAGGAGAAACGCAACCAGGCCAAACTGGCGAAGAACCCGGATGAGGAGATCAAGGTTCGTCCCTATACCGGCAAACCGACCTTTCTGGACCAGATTGCCACCAGCCTGTTGACCGTGGCGACCGGTTTCCTGATCGCTTCGTTGATTGCCATCCCCATCGGCATTATCTGCGGTATGAGTGCCACGCTTTACCAGGCGATCAACCCGGTCATCCAGCTGTTCAAGCCGGTGTCGCCACTGGCGTGGCTGCCGATCGTGACCATGGTGGTGAGTGCGGTCTATATCAGTGATGAACCGATGTTCGACAAGGCGTTCATTACCTCGGCTATTACCGTCACACTCTGTTGTATCTGGCCCACCATTATCAATACCACGGTCGGCGTTTCGTCGATCGATCGGGATCTGATCAACGTCAGCCGGGTGCTGCGCCTGGGATGGTTCACCAAGACGGTGAAGATCGTGCTGCCGTCGTCGGTACCGATGATGTTTGCCGGCCTGCGTCTGTCGCTGGGTATCGGCTGGATGGTACTGATCGCCGCCGAGATGTTGGCGCAAAATCCGGGGCTCGGCAAATTTGTCTGGGACGAATTCCAAAACGGCAGTTCCAACTCTTTGGCTCGTATCATGGTGGCGGTCCTGGTGATCGGTTGTCTCGGCTTTATATTGGATCGCAGCATGCTGCTGTTGCAGCGGTGGGCCACCTGGGATCGCAATGCGGTTCTACGATAAGGAGTAATAGCATGAGCAATTATCTGAGTCTGGAAAATATCTGCATCACTTTTGATACCGATAATGGTCCGCTGAATGTCCTTGACGATGTCTCGCTCAAGGTGGAGAAGGGCGAGTTTATCTCGCTGATCGGTCACTCCGGCTGCGGTAAGTCGACCGTACTTAATATCGTCGCCGGCCTGCTCAATGCCACCACCGGCGGCGTGCTGCTGGAGAATCGGGAAGTGGTTGAACCGGGACCGGATCGCGCGGTGGTGTTTCAAAACCACTCCCTGCTACCCTGGTTGTCGGTATACGACAACGTGCGACTCGCCGTCGACCAGGTATTCGGTAAACAGAAGAGCAAGCAGGAGCGCCATGACTGGACCTTGCACAACCTGGAACTGGTGCATATGAGTCATGCCATCGATCGCCGGCCCGACGAGATCTCCGGTGGCATGAAACAGCGGGTGGGTATCGCCCGGGCACTGGCTATGGAGCCCAAAGTACTGTTGATGGACGAGCCGTTCGGTGCGCTGGATTCGTTGACCCGCACCCATATGCAGGACTCTCTGATGGAGATCCAAAGCGAGCTGAACAACACCGTCATCATGATCACCCACGATGTGGATGAGGCGGTTTTGCTGTCGGACCGTATTGTGATGATGACCAACGGTCCCTCCGCCTCCATCGGCGAGATACTCAACGTCGAACTGGAACGGCCGCGTCACCGCCTGCAGTTGGCGGATGATCCGACCTATAATCATTACCGTGCCGAGGTGCTGCGCTTCCTGCACGACCGTCATGCCCAGCCCGATGTGCCGGTCAGCAAACCGAAAAACGAAGCGGAAGCACCGCAGGAGGAACCGACTGCTCGACTCAAGTTGGCTATGGGATAGTTACCGCAGGGTGGGCACGAGCGATGTGCCCACCCTACAACTGAACAGGGGGCCATCAAGCGGCTATAGTTCAGATGTGGGGAGTGCCTTGACGGACTTGCCTGCGGTGGTCGCGCGGAGCGCTGGAAAACCGGCCGTCTCAACCCCACCTCATATAACAACAAGGTTGCCACGAGTCAGGTGGGGGTTATGCAATACAAAGACTATTACGCGGTGATGGGGGTCAACAAGGAGGCGACGCAGGATGAGATCAAGCGCGCCTATCGCCGGTTGGCGAGAAAATACCATCCGGATGTGAGCAAGGAGGTGGATGCCGAGAAGCGCTTCAAGGAAGTCGGGGAGGCCTATGAGGTGCTCAAGGACCCGGAGAAGCGGGCCGCCTATGATCAACTGGGCGCCAACTGGAAAGCGGGACAGGATTTCCGTCCACCGCCGGACTGGGATGCCGGTTTCGAATTCAGCGGCGGCGGTTTCACCGGGGGCGATGCCTCGGAGTACAGCGACTTTTTCGAATCCCTGTTCGGCCAGGGCTTCGGTTCGGCATTTCGTTCGGCCCACCAGGGTAGGGGGCAGTTCCACGCCCCGGGCCAGGATCACCACGCCAAGGTGTTGATCGATCTGGAAGATGCCTTTCACGGCGCGACCCGTTCCATCACCCTGCATGCACCGGAACTTGATCCGCGTGGGCATGTAGTCACCCGTGAACGTACCCTCAATGTACGTATTCCGAAAGGGGTGCGGCAGGGTCAGCAGATCCGCCTGGCCGGTCAGGGTACCCCCGGTATCGGCCAGGGCGTAGCCGGCGATCTCTATCTGGAAATCGAGTTCAAACCACATCGCCTCTACCGGGTGGATGGGCGGGATATCTATCTCGACCTGCCGATCTCTCCCTGGGAGGCGGCACTGGGTGCCAAGGTAAAACTGCCGACACCGGCGGGTGTGATCGATCTGACCATTCCGGCCGGTTCCAGCAGCGGGCGCAAGCTGCGGCTGAAGGAGCGCGGCATACCGGGTCGTACCCCGGGGGATTTGTATGCGGTGCTGCAGATTGTCTTGCCGCCTGCGGACACGGAGCAGGCGCATGCGCTGTACCGCAAAATGGCTCAAGAGCTGGCGTTTAATCCACGCGCCGCATTGGGGGTATAGATGAAAGGGGAAAATGAGGCGGTTGTTGGCCTGTTACTGGACGATGAGTGTTGCCTCACGCTGGGCGAGCTGAGCCGTGCCTGCCAGGTGCATGCCGAATGGGTCGTGGAACTGGTTGAACAGGGCATTATCGAACCAAGTGGTGGCGACTTGCGCCATTGGCGTTTCAGCGGCAACTGCCTGAGTCGGGTGATGCAGGTACAGCGGCTGCAGCGTGATCTGGGTGTCAACCTGGCCGGCGCCGCCCTGGCGTTGGATCTGCTGGATGAGGTTCGCCGCCTGCGAAGGCGTTTGTCGATCATCGACCGCGAGCTGTTTTGAACCAACCCGGTTACGCGACGCCCGGTTCGGCTCGTAGACTGACTCTCCAGTCCGTTGGTCGGGCTGAGGGAGGAACCCCAACATCAGGCGCTTAACGGTTACCCCCCAAATCGATAGGCATCAGCCGAGCAGTCTTGGCAGCAACAGGGTGATAGAGGGGAACAGGATCAGGATCACCACCCGTACAATGTCAGAGAGCAGAAACGGCATGACACCCTTGAAGCTTTCGATCATCGGCACATCCTTGGCCATTTTGTTGATAATAAAGACATTCATCCCCACCGGCGGGGTGATCAATCCCACCTCTACCACGATCAAGGCGATGATGCCGAACCAGACCTTGAGCTCTTCCGGGTCGAGGCCGAAATCGAGCCCCATCAGGATCGGCCAAAAGATCGGGATGGTGAGCAGGATCATGGAGAGCGAATCCATGACGCAGCCGAAGATCAGGTAGAGTACCAGCATGGAGATCAACACCAGATACGGCGACAGCTGACTATCGCCGATCAGTCGGGCGGCCTCTACCGGCATTTGGGTTAGCGCCAGGAAGGCATTAAAGACATCGGCGCCGAAGATAATGAGAAAGATCATGCCGGCAGCGCTGGCGGTACCCAGCAGACACTCTTTTAGCCCCTTCCAGCGCAACTGACCATGAAACAGGGCCAGCAGACCGGTGGATATCGCCCCCACGGCGGCCCCCTCGGTGGGGGTGAAGGCGCCGGCATAGATGCCCCCGATCACCACCAGGAAGATTGTGGCGACAGCCCAGATATCGCCCAGGCTGGCGAATTTTTCCCTCCAACTGCTGGCTTCTCCCGCCGGACCTGACTCCGGATGCAGTCGCACGTAGACCGAGATGGCGACCAGATACCCCAGTGCGGCGAGAAAGCCGGGTATGAAGGCGGCCTGGAACATGGTGGCGATATTGCCTTCGGTGAGAATGGCATAGATCACCAGAATGACCGACGGGGGAATCAGGATGCCCAGGGTGCCGCCGGCGGCCAGGGCGCCGGTGGCCAAAGAGCCGGAATAGCCATGGCGTTTCAGTTCCGGCAGGGCCACCTGGCCGATCGTGGCGGCGGTGGCCAGGGAGGAGCCGCAGATAGCACCAAACCCGGCGCAGCCGCCAATCGCCGCCATGGCGATACCGCCGCGACGGTGCCCCATCCAGACACTGGCGGTATGGAATAGGGCACGGCTCAGCCCCGCCTTGCTGGCAAATTGGCCCATCAACAGAAACAGCGGTACTACCGATAGGTCATAGGTGCTGAAACGCCAGTAGGCGGCGGTCTTGAGATAGTTGATCAAGGGGTCCCAGCCGGAGAGGATGACATAGCCGATCATGCCTACAAACAGCATGGCGACACCAATGGAGATGCGCAGCGCGATCAGCAGCAACAGCACGCCGAACATCAGGCTCCCGAGGACAATACCACTCATGGTTTTTGGTTACTCCATTGGCGAATGCCGGTGTAGAAACAGACCAGGGTCAGCAGGGCAAGCGACGCAACGATCGGGATAAAACCCCACCAGCGTGGGATACCCAGGATCATGGTCTGTTCGCCATAGTGATACATATCGACGCCACCCAGGGTGAGACGCCAGGTGAGTAGCCCGGCTATCAAGCCAAAGATAAAGCTGTTGATACTGTCCATGCGATTGCGGATGCCGCGATTGATATGCAGGGTAAAGAAATCCACCACCACATTGCCGTTGTGCAGTTGGCAATAGGGCAGGAAGGCAAAGACGGAAATGGCGCAGCCGATCTCCACCAGCTCGAAATCCCCGGGAACCGGCAGGCTGAACAGGTAACGACCGATAATGCTGGTAACGGTCATCAGTGCCAGTCCCAGCAGGACCAATCCTCCAGCGATAGCAAACAGATTGCTCAGGGTATGCAGGGACCGGCCTGGCAAGCCGGGTCGGTCCCTGTTGTCGACATGGGTTGTCATTTTTGTGCTTGTTTCATCTCGGCATGGCTGTACTTGGCGACCAGTGCCTTGGCATCCTCATACATCTGCTTGCCGTTCATCCCCTTCTCATCCATCGCCTTGATCCAGTGATCCACCACCGGTTGTGTCGCCTGCTTCCAGTGCTCCAGTTCCGCCCCTTCGATAGTGTTGAAATGATTGCCGCGTTTTTTCGCCGCTTCGCGTCCCGGATTATCCGCTTTATCCCAGGTCTCGCCGATCTGCTTGGCCAGCGCCAGTCCCGAGTTGTTATCGATCACCTGCTTCAGATCCGCCGGTAAGCTGTCATATTTTTTCTTGTTCATGGCGAACAGGAACATGGCGGTATAGATGCCGCGGTCCCCGCCGATCTCGGTATGGTATTTGACCAGTTGATGGACTTTCAGGGGCAGGGTGACTTCGTAGGGGAGCATAGCACCGTCCACCACACCCTTGGAGAGTGCTTGGGGCACCGCCGGGACCGGCATACCCACCGGCGTGGCACCTACCACGGTCAGCGCTTCGTTGATGGTGCGGGTGGGCGCCCGGACCTTGGCGTTTTGCAGGTCGGCCAGGGTTTTGATCGGCTTATCCCGCATGTGGAATTGTCCGGGAGCGTGGGTGTGGATCAGGATCGGGTGCACATCCTTGTACTCTTCCTTCATGTATTTTTCATAGAATTCCCAGGCCGCCTGACTGGTTGCTTCTGCACTTCCGGCAACGAACGGGAGTTCAAACACTTCGGTCATCGGGAAGCGCCCGCGGGTATAGCCGGGTACCGTCCAAACGATATCGGCCACCCCGTCGCGTACCTGGTCGAATAGTTGGGGGGGCTTGCCGCCCAGCTGCATGGCCGGATAGATCTTGATATCGATACGTCCGTTGGACTCCTTCATCACCTTGTCGGCCCAGGGTTTGATGAATTGGGCGTGGGCGGTGGACGGGGGCGGCAGGAAGTGGTGGATCTTCAGTTCCACCTCTGCCGCCATGGCTGAAGCTCCCGACAACGACAGTGCCATGAGCAGTGACTTCAACAGTGTTCTGGTGTGCTTTTTCATGGGTCTCCTCCTGGTGTAATAATCCGGCCTGAGCGGATGGATAGCTGTTCAGCTGGCCGATACGTTCTCTTCAAGTAATTGTTGTAATTTGAATTTTTGTATTTTTCCGGTCGCCGTTCTGGGCACCTCGTCAATGATGCGCAGATCCTGCGGGCACTTAAAATGGGCCAGCTGATTGCGCAGGGTCTCCCGGACCTGCTGCACCAGTGCCTGGTGATCGGCTATTGGCTGTTTCGGTTCCAGGAACAGGACAATCTGCGTCGACCCTTCCCGGTTGGGTGCCTCTACCGCAGCGGCTTCGGCGATATCCGCTACCGTCAGGGCACAGCATTCAATCTCGCTGGGACTCACCCACTGCCCGGAAATCTTCAGCATGTGGTCGGCCCGCCCCTGGTGATACCACCAACCCTGCGCATCGAAACTGAAGATGTCGCCGGTGCGATACCAGACGCCACTGAAGGCGTGACGGGTCATATCCTGGCGGTTCCAGTAGCGATCGCATACCGAAGGCATGCGCAACCAGGCCACGCCCGGCGTATCGGGGGTATCGATCGTTTCGCCCTGTTCGTTGGTCAGGCGCACCTCTGCCCAGGGTACGACCCGGCCGCTGGCGCCCGGTTTGTAGGCGTCCGGCTTATTGACGATAAACAGGATCAAGGTCTCTGTGGTGCCAATCCCCTCATAAATCGGATTACCGGTGGTTGCCTGCCATTCGCTGAACAGGGTTTCAGGGAGCTGTTCGCCGGCGGAAACACAGCAACGAATGGTTTTAAATGCGTCGCCTTCGGCAATCCCTCCCTGCAGCAGCTTTCGGTAGAAGGTCGGGACACTGAACAGCAGGTCAGGTCGGTGCGTGGCCACCAGTTCGCCAGTCCGTTCCGGTGTCGGCCAGCCATCGAACAGGATCAGCGTGGCGCCACAACGCAGGCCGGCGAATAGACCGTGTGCCAGCGGGTAGGCAAAAAACAGCTTTGAGGTGCAGAGGATCTTTTCACCGGGCTGGACCCGCAGATTTTCCCGCAGGTGCAGATCGCTCACGATCACGTCGTGATGCAGGTGGACCGCCGCTTTGGGTTTGCCGGTGGTACCGGATGTGTAGATCCAGAACGCCATGTCGTCCGGTGACATGGATATTGAAACCGGTGTGGAAGAACTCTCCTCCAGCACTGTTTGCAGCGGCAGATGATCGCCGTTGTATTGACCGCGCACGATGAGTGAACAGGGATGCTGAATCTTTGGCAGCAGCGCCTCGATGGTGGCGACCGTGTCGGCCTCGACGAGTAGAAAAGACGCCCGACTCTCATTGATGGTGAATAACAGATCCCGTTCCACGGCCATGCGGTTATAGGCGATCGCCACCGCACCGATACGTAGGGTGCCGATGTAGGCGGCAGCCAGGTCGGCGGAATCCTCGAGCAGGAACATAATGCGCGCTTCCGGCATGACGCCCCGTGCGCGTAACGCGTTGCCGAAGCGATTGGCGCGTTGATCCAGCCCGCTATAGGTGAGGGTCTCCGCTCCATCAATAATCGCGACCTGTTCGCCTAGGCCCAGGCTCAGAGCGGGGCCCAGTATTTCATCTCCAGCGTTCATGGCGCTTTCGATATAGGGTTGTTGAAGGGTCATGTCGAGTCCGCCTTTCGGTACATGATAAATAATTCATCACGCTTTTTATTGTGAGGAAAAATAATGCATGCCTCGAGCCAATATCAGTATATTTTCTATGGAATATATCTATCATATTGAAAATAAAGAGATAAATCGGATCATTTGGGGAGTATTGGTGGTGGCAGCGGTAGATTGAGTCTGTTCAATAACTGAACAATTTTCGGCTGTTTGAAGGGGGGGTTGGCTGTTATACCCTGAAAAATAAAGGGGAATGTTCGTTTTTACCAAATCTGGACGGCTGTTCAGAAAATGAACAGATTAATGAACAGGTTTAGGTTGTCGATCCGGTGTGGGCTAGTTTTCCACTGATTTGAGTATGCGGTAGATGGTGGTACGGGAGACCGCCAGAGCTTTTGAAGCCTTACTGACATTACCCTTGCACTGCTCCAATACCCATTCCACATACTGCTTTTCCAGTTGGGCGAGGGGCATGACGTGGGAAAAACCGGAGGCGGCCGTTTCTGTTGAATCGATCGGGTATCCATCCAGCATGGTGGTGATATGGGCGGCACCGATCTCTTGCTCACAATGTACCCGCAGACGTTCGACGACGTTCTTCAGCTCCCTCACGTTGCCGGGCCAATGATGGGCCATCAGTTGTTGCATGGCGTCTTCAGTGATGGTCGGGCGTGGGGCATTGCCCAATGGCTGTTGCAGGAAAAAATCCACCAGCAGCGGGATATCCTCCACCCGTTGGTTTAGCGGTGGGATATCGATAGTCAGCACATTGAGTCGATAGTAGAGGTCTTGGCGAAAACGTCCCTGGGAGATCATCTTCTCCAGGTCGCGATGGGTGGCGGCGATGATACGTGCATGGGTGCGCTTTATCGTGGTACTGCCGAGAGGACGATACTCCCCGGTTTCCAGCACACGCAGTAGCTTGGCCTGGCAGGATGCGGTTAATTCACCGATCTCGTCCAGAAACAGGGTGCCGTCATTGGTTGCCTGGAATAGGCCGTCATGATCATGGGTCGCACCGGTAAACGCACCCTTGCGGTGACCGAACAACTCGCTTTCCAGCAATTGGTCCTGAAGCAGACCGCAGTTCAACGGGATAAAGTTTCGGCCTTCACGTTCACTCCAGTGGTGGAGGATCTGGGCAATCACCTCCTTCCCTACGCCACTCTGACCCGTGATCAGTACCGGCATCTGTAGCGGGGCCATCTTTTGTGCCATGGATATCACCCGACACCATGGGACGCTGCGGCCGATGACGGCAGGCGTTCTATTCGTGACGATATTAGTTGCGTCAGTAAGCATGTCAGCCTAATCCCCTGTCCCGACAATCAATTCGGGCCACTCAGAATAACAACAGAGAAACGTCCATTGCAAAGACCACGTGAGCATCCAGGTTGGTTGAACCGGCATCAATCCTGTCATGGCTCCGATGGCCGATCGGTTGCATCCAGGTGCGCCGCAACGCTGCCCGCCTGGGAGCGAGGTTCAAGCAACGGGGTTTCGTTTCGCTTATGATTCGCTCTTGAAGCGGGTAAAAGGATCTGTTGATGACGCCGACGATTTTGATATTGCTAAGCGGATTGGGGCTGCTGCTGGTGGGGGTGGGGCTGTTGGGTACACTGTTGGGCGTGCGTGCCACGCTGGCCGGTTTCAGTAACATCGATATCGGTCTGATTATGGCGGGCTACTATGCCGGCTATATCGTCGGCACCTTGTCGGTACCGCGGATGATTCGCAACGTCGGGCATATTCGTGCCTTTGCCGCTTTTGCTGCCGTGGGTGCATCCGCCAGCCTGGCTTTCGGGTTGATTATCCACCCTTGGGTCTGGCTGGTATTGCGGATACTGAGTGGTCTCTGTGTGGTGGGGCTCTACATGGTGGTAGAGAGCTGGCTGAATGAGCAGAGTGCCGGCCCCGCACGCGGCCGCATCTTCTCTTTCTACATGATGAGTACCCTGGTGGCGCTCGGGGCCGGTCAGCTGTTGCTGCTGGCGGGTGATACGACGCAGCTGACCCTGTTTGCCCTGGCGGCGATACTGATCTCCCTGGGCGTTGTGCCTGTAGCCATCACCCGGGTGCATGAACCGCGTATAGAACAAGAGGTATCGGCAAAATTTACCGAACTGCTGCGGGCGAGCCCGCTCGGCTTCATCGGCGCCCTGAGTGCCGGCCTGGTTAATGGCGCCTTCTGGGGGATGACGCCGGTCTTTGGTCAACGGTTGGCGCTGGAGGAGGGGCAGATCGCGATGCTGATGAGTGCCACGATCCTGGGCGGCGCCCTCCTGCAATGGCCGATCGGCCATCTCTCCGATCGACTGGACCGAAGAGTGGTCCTGACCGTGACCAGTCTGGCCACGGCAACCGTGGCGGCGGTGACCGCACTGATAGTGATTCGTGGCTATCCGGGCCTGATCGGGTCGGCCTTTTTGCACGGTGGCCTGATGTTTTCGCTGTACGGCATCAGTGTGGCCTATGCCTATGACCATCTGGAACAGGGCCAAGTGCTGGAAGCGACCCGGGGATTGTTGCTGATTTACGGGGTGGGTGCACTGAGTGGGCCGCTGCTGGCCGGTATTGCGATGGACCTGTTCGGTCCGGTGGGGTTGCCGGTGGTGTCGGCCACTACGGCAACGATTCTGGCCCTGTTTGGGTTGTATCGCATGTCGCGCCGCGCCGCTACGCCGGTTGCCGAGCAGACTGAATTTGTACCCCTGGTACGCACGTCACCCGTCGTTTTGGAAATGCACCCGGATGTGGACCCGGCACCGGAATTTGATCTGCCCGAACAGCGATAAAGTGGCGGATGGAGCAAGGCGGCTTGAAACTGCTTTAGGGCTGTCGATTGGATAAATCGGCGGTAGTGTGCGACCTGGAATTGTTCCAAGCCGTTGTGGCTGAAGGAAAAGAACAAAAATATGCCGCTGAGTCGCTGATTCACGATGGCTGCTCTCCGTCACACCGAAATGTTATGCCGGTGTCATGGCCGATGCGGTGTAATCGACCAGTAGTTTAGAGTGCCCGGTCAGTCATGCGGCGTAACTGTTGTGGGGCGCTACTCATCTGTTGCCAAGATGGCGTGATGAGTGAAGGCCCCCCAACGGCGATGTATCGCACGAAGGGGAGCCGGGTTAATCAGTAATCAGGGGCGTCGGTTTCATAGTGCAGGCCCTTGGTTTCTGCCTGCTCTTTGATGGCACTGAAAATCTTGTAATCCAGCGAGTCGGACGCGGCGCCGCTCTCCTCGACCTTTTGCTTGATGAAATCGGCGCGTTGCCGGGCCAGTTCGTCGATTTCCTGCTCCAGCACTTTGCGTGACGCGGCCTTCTCCTCGATCAACGCCTGCTGCTCGGCGGGTGCCATGGCCTGCATCGGCGCCGGCAGCTGTTCGGGTTTGATTTTGGCGATATCGATGCGGCCACTGGCTACGTCATCCACCAGCTCTCCCTTGCCGAGAAAGTTCGCTTTACCACTCTTGGTGGCATTGAAGGTGGCGCGCCGCGCGCGGGATTCGACGGAGGCATCGTCATGCAGTTTCTCGGCGGCGGCGAGTCGCTTTTTCTGCGCGCGTTTATCCTCTTCACTACCGTAGTAGAGCCGCGTCTCGTCCAGCTTTTCCGAGAGTGTGGCAATCTTTTCATCGAATGGGGTGGAGATAGCCACGGCGCTGCCGTTCTGCTCAACCTGGAAATAACTGCCGCTACCCAGCTGGGCGATCTGGTTCCAGTTTTGACGGGTGGTGCGGTCGCTGCCGCACTGAATGGTGTTGATGACGATACCGCGCTGTTTCGCCATCTTTATGATCTGCGGGTATTTAATGTCATCCGAGTAATCCATATGCGGGGGGGCGTCACCTACCAGAAACACCACTTTGTAGCTCTCTTTGTCTTGCCCCCAGGAGATCCGGTTGACGGCGTCGTCGAGGGCTTGATTGACACTCTCGGGACCGTCACCGCCGCCCGCCGCCTGGAACTCCATCAGTGCCGCATACATGCTGTCCAGATCGCCTGACAGATCCAACACCTGCGTAACATAACTGTCTCCCCGGTCGCGGTAAGCCACCAGGCCCATACGGATTTCCGGCGCCGATTGAGCCGAGGCCATGGAGCTGGCGATAGACCAGATCTTCTCCTTGGCCGCCTCAATCATGCCACCCATGCTGCCGGTGGTGTCGAGGGCAAACACCACTTCGATACGCGGCGGCGGTTCGGCGAGAGGCGTTGCGTTCGGTGGAGGAAGCGGTTGAAGTGTGAGAGGTGTTACCGCACCGATACTTTGGTAGGCCGGGTAGAGGGCGATGGCACCCGCGGTGGCGGCGAATAACGACAGGGCGATGATTTTTGATTTCATAATGGCTCTCCTGGGATATCAATGGGTGGCGGTGAGTCGGCGCAGGGCCGCCTCGGCGATTTGTTCCGCCTGGTAAAAGCGGTCGGCTGCGGCGTCCGGTGAGGGGTTTGAACGGTGGCGTCGCTTCCAGTCCGCCGGAATGGCGCTGAACAGGGCTTGCAGCAGAAAGAAACACCAGATACTGAGCAGCAGGCTGCCGGTTGCGATGGCGGCCCAGCAGGCGGTTGCCAGACCCAGTCCGCTGAGCCCCAGATCAGCCAGTGCCGAAAACAGGCTGTTGTAGAAATAGAGTGAACGTATCAGCCAGATAAGCGTGATATGTAGCAGCAGATAGAGCGGCAAGGACGGATTGAGCAGCCAGATAGCCGCGGCACAGAGGAGCCAGCCGGCGATGCTGACCAGCCGGCCGATCCGTTGCCGGCTGCGTCTGATCAGGTACAGGCTGTAGGCGAGGCCCAGACCGGCAATCAGCCATTTCAACAGGAGTCGGCTGTCCAGTACAGGTGACAGGGCGCTGAACAGGATCGCACCGGTCAAGCTGGCGGCCAGGGCGATGCCCACCCCCTCGAAAAAACGGGGACGTTTCATGATAGGCTCCTTTTCTGTTTTTCACGTAGGAAGGCCACCTCGACATCCGCCTCTTCGACGGGGTTGCCGGGTGGCTCGGCCAATGTATGTTCACAGTGGTCGTCCGCGGTGTTCTCCAGCAGTTCGACCTTTTGCCGCATGCTCTCCAGTTGGGTGCGGTTTTCCGCCAACCGTTGGGACAGATCGGTGAGTTGCTGCTGCACGCTCTTTGCGCGACTCTCCTGTTGCTGTATATGCCGGGCCAGGGTCAGCTTTTTTCGGATCAGCTGTTTTGCCAGCGCTTCATTGTTCGACTGGAAACAGATATCCAGTTGTTCTTCCATTTCCGACAGTTTGTGCTGTCCATCATCCAGTTGGGCGGTTAGTCGCATCCGTTCATGCTGTAGCAGCCGGTGACGCTGTTCATCCCCGGCAAACGCCGCCTCCATTTCCCGGATGGCCTGTTTCAGCAATAGGTCCGGCTCTTCCATACGGTCGAGCACCGCGTGCATATCGGCACGAAAGAGTCTTGCTATCCGGTTGATCAGTGCCATGAATAACCTCCGTAAAAAGGGGTGTTGTGATTGGGTGAGATCAGTCTAGGTTTATCGGTCAAGCGGATGTAGGCGCGGTTTTGTAAAATCGTCACACGTCCGTTTACAAAAGTTTTACATGTCGCTGGGAGCCGAAGCTGGTAGTCTTTTAAGCGCTGTTTGTTACCTCTGGAGAGTCGGATAAGGCATGTCACGCAAGATTCGTTTATTGATCGTTGAAGACGAGGTGGCTATCCGCACCGGGCTGGTAGATCTGTTCGTGTTTCACGGCTATGAGGTGGCGGCGACAGGCGACGGCCGGGATGGGCTGCAGCAGGCATTAAGTGGCCACTACGATCTGATTCTGTTGGATGTGATGTTGCCCGGTATTAACGGCTTCGATATCTGCGCCCGGATACGCGACCGGGATCGGGAACAGCCGATCATTCTGTTAACCGCCAAGAGCGGTGACGAGGATGTGATACAGGGGTTGTCGCTGGGGGCGGATGATTATGTGGCCAAACCCTTTTCCGTCGCCCAACTGGTGTTGCGGGTGCAGGCGGTGTTGCGGCGTTCACGTATCGCTACGGAACTGCAAAACCAAATCCGTCTCGGTGATCAGGTTGAATTGGATTGCCAGAATCTCTGTGGGCGTTGTGGCGAATCCGAACACACTTTTACCCGCCGTGAGATGGAGCTGCTGCAGTATCTGCACGCCAACGCCGACCGGCCGGTATCGCGCGATGAGTTGTTGACCCGGGTTTGGGGGTATGCCAAAAACCTGGATCTGGAGACCCGTACCGTGGATATCCATATCGCCAAGTTGCGCCGCAAGATCGAACCGGATGCCAGCCAGCCCCGTTTTCTGGTGACGGTGCGCGGCGCCGGTTACCGGTTGTTGGTCGATTGATATGAGACGTGGCAATCGACTCACCGGTCTTGATCCGGCGCAACTGCGGCGCTGGTTGTTGCTATTTTTTCTCGCCCTGCTGATCCCGTCCGGGGTGTTGATCCAGCAATCCTATAGTCAATTGAAGTGGGAGGCATTTCATCAGTATCGATTGCAGGCGGAAGCGCTGAGTGGCCGTATCAATGACCGGCTCATGCGCCTGGTCGCTACGGAAGAGCAGCGCCGTTTTGGTGATTACGCCTTTCTGGTAGGGGCGTCTGGTGCCGCTGTTCGCCCACCGCAACGGTCTCCTTTGTCGGCTTATCCGGTTAATGACACTGTGCCGGGGGTGATTGGCTACTTTCAAGTGGATGAAGCGGGTCGCTTCAGCACGCCGCTGCTGCCGGTGCGCGTCGAACAGGCAAGCGATTTCGGTATCGTCGGCGATGAACTGGACCAGCGGTTGACGCTGCACAGTCGTCTACAGCAGATCCTCAGTGAAAACAGTCTGGTACAGAGTGCCGCAAGCGGACGCCTGCCAAAACCGGGCGAATTGGAACGGCAAGCCTCGTCGGTTGACGCCGCGTCAGGGCAGCCGGCGATCGCTTTTTCTGAACCGGGGAAAATGCTACGGGAAGCGGATAGGGAGCTGGCGGACAGTATCGACCGCCCTCAGGCAGCTTTCGATCGATTGAATCGGGCACCGCTATCCACAAAAGGTCAATCCAAACAAACGTTCTCCGGATCCAGAAAACTGGGACGGGTGGAGGATCTGAAACTGGATCGTCGTCTCGAATCCCAACTGGTCGAGGAACAGACCGTGCAGGAGTCGAAAGCGCGCCGTCTCAAGAAAGAGGAGACATGGCCGTCGGCACCAGCCCCGATCACGGCGGAGGAGCTGTTGGCGCCGGCGAAACCACCCCGCCAGGATGGGCTACGCATACACACTTTTGAGAGCGAGCTGGATCCGTTCGAGTTCAGTTTGCTGGACAGCGGTCATCTGGTGTTGTTCCGCAAGGTCTGGCGCGAGGGGCATCGCTTTATCCAGGGCTTGCTGATTGAACAGCAGCCCTTTCTCCAGGCCAGCATTGCGGAACGCTTCAAGGAGACCACCCTGCCGGCGATGAGTGAATTGACGCTTGCCTATCGGGGAGAGCTGTTCAGTACCTTTAGCGGCAAAGATGCCCAGAGCTACTACAGTCGCGCCGAGGAGCTGTCCGGGGCGCTGCTTTACCGCAACCGTCTCGCCGCGCCGTTCAGCGATATGGAGTTGATCTACAGCATCAGGCAGTTACCGGCCGGCCCTGGCGGCCGCCTGCTGCTGTGGGTGACGGCGATATTGTTGTTGGTGCTTTGCGGTGGGTTCTATCTGTTATATAGGCTGGGGATGCGGCAGATCGAACTGGCCCGACAGCAGCAGGATTTTGTCTCCGCCATCAGCCACGAGCTGAAGACACCGCTGACCTCAATCCGCATGTACGGAGAGATGCTGCGCGAAGGTTGGGCCAGCGAAGAGAAAAAACGCAGCTACTATGACTATATCCATGACGAGAGCGAGCGCTTAACGCGCTTGATCAATAACGTGTTGCAATTGGCGCGCATGACCCGCAACGGATTGGAGTTGGCGTGTCGGCCGGTTGCCGTGGCGAGTCTGCTGGATAATATGCGTTCGAAAATTGCCGCTCAGGTTGAGCGGGCCGGTTTTGAACTCAACCTGCATGCCGATCAGCAAGCGGCAACGGCCCACGTCAAGCTGGATGACGACAGTTTCAACCAGATCATGATCAATCTGGTGGATAACGCGCTGAAATTTTCCGCTCAATCCCCGACCAAACGGATCGATATCTCCGCCGCGGTGGAACGGGATCGGCAACTGGTATTCACGGTCAGGGATTATGGTCCCGGGGTTCCCCGGGACCAGATGAAGAAGATATTCCGCCTGTTCTACCGTTCTGAAAATGAATTGACCCGTGAAACCATCGGTACCGGTATCGGCTTGGCCCTGGTGAGTCAGCTGGTCACGGCCATGGGGGGACGGGTAGACGTGATCAACCAACAACCCGGTGCGGCATTCCGGGTGATTTTTCCTGTCTATGGCGCCGACGATCAGTGCGGTGAGTAGTAGACCCCGTTGATATAGTTGTACAGGTCATCGATGACGATCTCCTGCTCACTGATGATGCTCTTCACCACATCGCCGATGCTGATCAGGCCGATAAGCCGGTTGTTTTCTATCACCGGCAGGTGGCGAATCCGCTTGTCGGACATGATGGCCAGGCACTCGTCCATGCGCTTCTTTTTATCCACATAACAGACTTCGGTGGTCATCACCTCTTTGACCAGGGTCTCTTTGGACGATTTGCCCCGGATGATGATTTTACGGGCGTAGTCACGCTCCGAAAGAACCCCGATCAGCCTATCTCCCTGCATGACCAGCAGTGCACCGATATTTTTCTGGTCCATCAGTACCAGTGCTTCATATACCGTGGCATCCGGTGTGATGGACCAGATCTGGCCATCTTTTTCCGCCAATAGATTTTCAACAAACATGGCTTCACCTCTCCGCTCTAAACGCTGGATATACTCTTAAGTATAGTAACGGCGTGAATAGTGGTCTATCTGTCCCATTTGGGATAGAGAGGGGCTAGTCGCGATAGCTGATCAGTACATCTCCCACAACCGGGTCGGTTATGCCCACCCCCGGCCCCTGATCTTCCAGGGTGTCTCTGAATTGGTCGAGCAACGTCACCATCTCCTTCTCCGCCGCCAGCGAATGGGCGGCCGAATCCCATTCACCGATAAAGCAGTAAGCGTGATCGCCGGTCTGGATGACGTACCCTTTTCTGAAGCCGCTGAAGTGGGGCTGAAACTGACGGTGTGCGTCGAGAAATTGCTCTTCCATTCCCGCCTTGACCTTGAACCGAACCACATTGAATGCCGTCATGATCTTCTCCTTCGCTGTGCAGGAAAAAGGTGCCAACATGATCAAGTATAATTTCCCTGACGTTTTTTTTCCGGCTGAGGCCGGGAAAGGTTTTCGGATCTGTAACGATTACGTGACCTGGCTGTGATGATTTCCTGTCAACATGGCGACGCCGGTATAGCCAAACGTGGTGTGAATGAAGGAGGGTGAAATGATGAAATGGAGTCTGTTGCTACTCAGTCTGTGGGCGAGTGGTCCGAGTGCCTGGGCGGGTAAGGCAGAATTTTTCAGCACCGGAGAGGGTGCCATCAGGGGCTACGATCCGGTGGCCTATTTCACCGAGAGGAGACCAGTCAAGGGAAAGGAGGCATTCCATCTCCGTTACCGCGGCGCCGATTGGTATTTTGCTTCGGCTGAGCACCAGAACAGATTCCAGCAAGAGCCGGAAAAATACGCGCCCCAGTATGGCGGCTACTGTGCCTGGGCGGTATCCAAGGGTTATACCGCCTCTACCGATCCCCAGGCCTGGACCCTGCACGATGGGAAGCTCTATCTAAATTACAGCCTGGGTGTTCAGCAGGATTGGCGAGAAGATATTCCGGGTAATGTTACCAAGGCCGATGCCCGCTGGCCGAAGGTGCTGAATTGATTTTTCTTAAGGAAGTCGTCACCCAATAACCTTACTCTGTGTCAGAATTAAGGTACCGCCGGTCTCTAACGACCGGCGGTACCTGTGCTGTGAATTCGACTCATTTGGAAGTGTGGCTGATCTGTCATGAAGCGGTTAGGAGTGATGATCTGGCTGTGGGCGGGGTGTCTGGTTTCCTCTGTGGTATACGCCTTGCCACCGATGCAGCTGTTTGTCGACATTACACCGCCAGGAGGCGTGCTGACCCTCCCGGCTGGAAGTTATGCCGGTCCGGTGGTGATCAGGCGCCCGATTACCATTGATGGCAAGGGTGAAGTGACGGTGGACGGGGAAGGCAGCGGTACCGTCATCTCGGTCGAAGCGGACGGCGTCACGCTACGCGGTCTGCACCTGACCCACTCAGGCGATTCCCACGATCAAGTCGATGCCGGCCTGTTATTGGCGGCGGATGACGGGGTGATCGAAGACAATCAAATCGATGATGTGTTGTTCGGTATTCATCTGCGTCAAGCCAACGGCAATGTGGTGCGCAATAACCGCATCCGTTCGCGCGCGGGTGAGCCGAGCCTGCGGGGCGAGGGTATACGTCTCTGGTACAGCATGGACAATCTGCTGGAGGGTAACCGGATCAGCCAGGTAAGGGACGTATTGTTCACCAACTCGTCGGACAACCGCTTCATCGGAAACGTAATCGAGAACAGCCGTATCGGTATGGAATTCATCTTTTCACCTGATAATGAAGTGAAGCAAAACCGGCTGGTGGGCAATACCTCCGGCATCGTGGTGCTCTACTCCAATCGGGTGACGATCAGCCACAACAAACTGTTGAACATGCCCGACGCCACCAGTTCGGCGCTGGCGGTAAAGGCCAGCTCCCAGGTGCGGGTCGAGTCCAACGATATCGTCCGCTGTGCTATCGGAATCACCGCCAATTCGCCCGCCTTTCCGGAAAATATCATCTACCTCAACGACAACCATTTTGCCTACAACGATGTGGCGATGTATTTCCACGGTGAGAAGGGGGGGCATATCATTCACGGCAACCGCTTTACCGGCAATATCATCCCGGTGGCGGTCAGTGCCGCCACCAGTGCGCGGGGTAACGATTGGCGCGACAATATCTGGGATACCTATGAGGGGTTCGATCGGGACCAGGATGGTGCCGGCGATACCCCTCATAACGTCTACCTCTACTCCGACCGGCTCTGGATGGATCGTCCCATGGTCCGTTTTTTCCGCGGCTCGCCGGTACTGGAGTTGGTGGACTTTATCGAACGTCTGGCGCCTTTCTCCCATCCGGAGCTGATCCTCTCCGACCCCACGCCGCGCATCCACTGATTGCCGGCCTGGGGTTTATCTTGTCGTGCTGTCGTGTCAGCATGCACGCTGTGTACTCCTTTAGCAGACGAACGATGACGACGACACCGGATCCTTCCGAACTCAAGCAGGCGGAGGCGGACTGCCAGGCGCTGATAGAGGCCTATCAGACCCTGCTGCTTTCCACCGTCGCGGCCGACGGCCAGCCGGAAATCAGTTATGCCCCCTTTGTGCGGGATGCGTCGGGCCAATTCTATATCTTTGTCAGCGAATTGGCGGGGCATACCAAAAACCTGCAGCGGCAGGGGCGCGCCGCGGTGCTGTTTATTCGCGACGAAAACGAAACCCGTAACCCGTTTGCCCGGGAACGGCTGGTCCTGTCATGCCAGGTGTTAGAGGTTCCATCGGACGATCCCAGGCATGAAGAGATGCTATCTCGAATGACACAGCGTTTTGGCGATACCGTGGCACTGCTGCGCTCCCTGCCGGACTTCCATCTGTTTGTCCTGATACCCGACTCCGGACGCTACGTGGTGGGGTTCGGCAAGGCCTATGACCTGGCGTTACCTGAAGGCCGCCTGTTGCCGGTTACCCCGCCGGGTTGAGACCAGGTGTCGACGTTTCGGTTTCAGCAGTTCACCGTTCAACAGGGTGAATCGGCCATGAAGGTGTGCACTGATGCCACCCTGTTTGGGGCGATGGCGCCGGTGGCCGGTGGTGAGCAAGTGCTGGATATCGGCGCCGGAGGCGGCTTGTTGTCACTGATGCTGATGCAGTTGGGCGCCGCTCAGGTCACGGCCGTGGAGTTGACGGAGTCGGCGTGCCGCGATGCGGCGCTCAATTTTGCCGCTTCGCCCTGGTGTGACCATCTGGAATGGGTGCATCAGTCGATCCAGGATTTCGCCGCCGATTGCCAACGGCGCTATGACCTGGTGATCAGCAATCCGCCTTTTTTTCAGCAGCACAGTAAAAGCCGGGAAACGCTGCGCAACCTGGCCCGACATAGCGACCGACTGCCGCATGCGGAGTTGGTGGGGATAGCCGCCCGCCTGTTGAGCGAGTCGGGTTGCTTTTATCTGCTCATTCCGCGGCATGCCGTGGCCCCGGTAACGGCGTTGGCCGAAGCGGCCGGCCTGTTCGCGGTTGGGCGCGCCGACTATGCCGGCTACCGTGAAAGCCAGGCCAAGGTGACGGCTCTCAGTTTTCGCCGTCGCCGTGAAATGTTCGTCTCCCGCCGGCTGGTCATCTATAATGCGCCGCGCGTTTACAGTGAAGAGAGTACCCGCTACCTCTCCCCATTTTTGCTGCGATTCGCGGCGACGACCTGATTTCACCCCGTTGCCGTGTCGTGATCAGGGCCACCGGCGCCACTGATGCTATGTTGGAGTACGAACCTATGACTGATCTGGATGAATCCTTACGCGACGATGTGCGCATGCTGGGCGAAAGCCTGGGACAGACTATTGAAAACCATCTCGGGTCGGCTTTTCTGGACAAAATCGAACGCATCCGCCACCTGGCCAAAGCCGGCCGGTTGAATGCCCGCTCCAATCACGAAGCACTGTTGCAAGAGCTGTCGGGCTTGAGCGAAGACGAGGTGTTGCCGGTGGCGCGCGCCTTTACCCAATTCCTCAATCTGGCCAATATCGCCGAAGAGTTTCACCGGGTGCGGCTGCATCAGGATGTGTGTGAACTGGATGCGGAAGACTCTTTTGCCCAGCAGATCAAGCAGTTGCAGGATGATGGCGTGGACAAGGCGCAGATTCTCCAGGCCATCGGCCGGATGGAGGTGGATCTGGTACTCACTGCCCACCCGACCGAGGTAAATCGCCGCACCCTGATCAAAAAGTACAATGCCATCACCGACTGCCTGCGCAAGCTGGAGTTGGGCGAATACCGCCAGCGCCGTCTGAACGAGTTGATCAGCCAGATCTGGCATACCAATGAGATACGTCAGCAGCGGCCCACGCCGATCGATGAGGCGAAGTGGGGTTTCGCTGTGATCGAAGGGTCGCTGTGGCAGGCGGTTCCCAACTATCTGCGCAAACTGGATGAGTCGATGCAGGCGGTGCTGGAACAGCCGCTGCCCCTGGATTGTTCACCGGTGCGTTTCTCCTCCTGGATGGGTGGGGACCGGGACGGTAACCCCTATGTGACGGCGGCAATCACCCAGGAAGTGTTGTCGCTGTCGCGCTGGATGGCGGCCGATCTGTATGACCGGGACCTGGACGAATTGCGTTCCGAACTCTCCATGTACCAGTGTAATGCCGAATTGCGTGCCCGGGTCGGCGATGTGGCGGAGCCCTATCGGCATCTTTTGGCCAGTCTGCGCCGTCGTCTGGATCAGACCAAAGAGCTGATCCAGCAGGGGTTATCCGGTCGCCCGATCGATACTCGGGCCTTGCTCTCCGTCGACGAGCTGCTGGAACCGTTGATGCTTTGTCACCGCTCACTCATCGACCACGGCATGCAGATCATCGCCGGCGGCCTGTTGGAAGATATCATTCGGCGTATCGCCTGTTTTGGCGTCACCCTGGTGAAGCTGGATATTCGCCAGAATGCCGACCGGCATGCGGCGGTATTCGATGCCCTGACCCGGTTTTACGAGCTTGGCCACTACCTGGAGTGGGACGAGGCGGACAAGCAGCGTTTTCTGTTGCAGGAGTTGCGCAGCAAGCGGCCGCTGATCCCGCCCCAGTGGGCACCGGATGAGGAGATTCGTGAAGTACTGGATACCTGCCGGGTGATCGCCCAGGCCGATCCCGCTTCGCTCGGCTCCTATGTCATCTCCATGGCGAGCCAGCCTTCGGATGTCCTGTCGGTCATTTTATTGCTGAAGGAGATGGGGGTGGCGCATGACATGCGGGTGGTGCCGCTGTTCGAGACCCTGGCGGACCTGCAGAGTGCCCACCACTGTATTGACCAGTTGCTGGATATCGACTGGTATCGGGACTATACACAGGGACACCAAGAGGTGATGATCGGCTATTCCGACTCATCCAAGGATGCCGGCCAGTTGGCCGCTGTATGGGGACAGTATCAAACCCAGGAGGCGCTGACCGCCACCTGCCGCGCCCGGGGCGTGCACCTGACGCTGTTTCACGGTCGCGGCGGCACCGTCGGTCGCGGCGGTGGGCCGACCCACCGGGCGATCCTGGCCCAGCCGCCCGGTTCGGTAGACCATACCTTGCGGGTGACCGAACAGGGTGAAGTGATTCGCTTTAAATTCGGTATCCCGGAGATCGCCGAACGCAATCTGGAACGCTACACCGGTGCCGTGCTGGCCGCCACACTGCGTCCGTCTCCCGCACCCAAGCCGGAGTGGCGGGCGATGATGGAGCAACTCGCCCAGACCGGTTTCCGCGAGTATCGCTCCGTCGTGCGGGACGATCCGCGATTTGTGCCGTTCTTCCGCGCCTCCACACCGGAGCATGAGCTGGGGAAATTGCCGTTGGGCTCGCGCCCGGCGAAACGGCGCGCCGATGGCGGGGTCGAGAGTTTGCGCGCCATCCCCTGGGTATTTGCCTGGACCCAGATTCGTCTGATGCTGCCGGCCTGGCTGGGGTCGGACAGCGCGCTTGGCCAGGCGATCGCATCCGGTCAGTTGACCCGGCTGCATGAGATGTATGCGGCCTGGCCCTTTTTTACCAGCTATGTGGATATGCTGGAGATGGTCCTGTCCAAGAGTGACCCGGTGATTGCCGAATACTATGCCTCCCGCTTGGTGCCCGAAGATTTACAACCGCTTGGGGATAGCCTGCGGGAGCGCCTGCAGGGGACTTTCGACATGGTGTTGCAGATCAAACAGACGAAAAAACTGTTGGCGGACTTCCCGCTGATCCGCCGTTCGATCAATGTGCGTAATCCCTACATCGATCCGCTGCACTTTCTGCAGGCTGAACTGCTTCACCGCGATCGCAATGCGCCCAATCAGCGCCTGGAGCAGGCGCTGATGGTGACGATGGCGGGCATATCGGCCGGTATGCAGAATACCGGCTGAGGTTAAGCGCCGCGTGGGCACCCGCGGAAAGCCTGCATCGGACCTGGGCAGGCCCAGGGGCCTGCCGCGATAGTATTTATGGGGTCTGTGAAGCGGAGGTTAGCCTGACTTTTTGACAAACTGGGTCAGGATGACGATTTGCTGGCCATTAACCCGGCCTTCGATTTGTCCCGGGTTGTCCGCCACCAGGAAGATGCCACGTACGGCGGTACCGCGCTTGGCGGTAAAGTTGGCGCCTTTGACGTTCAGATCCTTGGTCAGGGTGACGGTATCGCCCGCTTCGAGTTGCGCGCCGTTACAATCCAGATGCACCACCGATGCCTCACCTTCACCGCCTTCGTCACCGGCTTCCGCCCAGGCTTGGGTCTGTTCATCCAGATAGAGCATATCCAGCAGGTCTTGTGGCCAACCCTCGCTGCTCAGTCGCTTGAGCATGCGCCAAGCCATCACCTGAACCGCCGGAACTTGACTCCACATGCTGTCATTGAGGCAGCGCCAGTGGTTGGGGTCGCTCTTTGCCGGTTCTTCTATCTGTTCACGGCAGGTGTCACAGAGCAGCACGGATTGATCGGCGCTGCCATCCGAAGTGGGCGGGACGGCATAGATCTGGAGATTGTCGGTGGCACTGCAGAGTTCGCATTTGGAGCGGCTGCGCTCAAGTAACGCCTGTTCTGTACTCATGGTGGGGATGCTCGTTTCGGAAAGGTTTGACGAAAATTTAACATGCGTGACCAACCGATGAGGGTATCCGGTTCTCAGGCAGGGCACACCATACCCGGCAACCGGCCCGTGGACAAGTCCGGCCGGGTTATTTGACCATCGCTGGATAGATGGGCTGGATGGCGTGGAATCGGCGTGACGAATTGGTGGTGTGGGCCGGGATAGCAGACGATCCCGGCCCAAGTTCAGATTGAACCGTTCAATAGCTGATCACCCGCGGCAGCTCTTTTGCCTGGGCTACCCATTTTTCCACCTCGGATTGAGACGGCACGCGACGTACGACATTGCCACGTGTTTCTGCCACTTCCTGCATTTTTTGCTGAAGGTTGGCAGCATTGCGCTGGGCCAATTCGGGGACGGTGTCGACCCCGGATAGTTCCAGTAGATCGGCATACTCTTCTCCAATACCCTTTACCCGTGCCAGATCCGCACGATTGACCCAGCCCAAAATCAGCTTTTCGCTGATAGTGGATTGATCGGCCAATGCTTTTCTCCCTTTTGGTGTGCTGCCCGCAGCGAGTAACTCCTCCTGGGTTGCAATCCCGGCTTCCTGTAATTTGCCGCTGTATTTTTCACCGATACCTTCAATCTGTGTCAGTTTCGTCATGGCTCTCTGCTCCCTGTTATCACTATCGGTTGGAATCCTGTCGTGCTCAGTTGACCCGTTTACTATATGCCGGTTGATAGTTGGATTGAATCCGAAAAAGGGGCTGAGAAATAACAAATGACAATTGTTTACAATCGAATCCGCAGCGGTGATGGGCGTCTGGCTTGATTCAATGGGTAACGCACCCCGTTATTCCGGCTTTGAACGGGATAACGGGGCGTGATGGTGAATAAACGGCGGGTGTGGTGGACCGGGTCGACAGGGGAGGGAAGATCGGTTTCACCCTTCTGTCCGTTGGATAATCGCCTGTTCCAGTTTTTCCAGATCGCGGCTGAAGAGGCGAATCCCTTCCGCCAGTTTCTCCGTAGCCATGGCGTCCTCATTCAGTAGCCAGCGGAAATGTTGTTCATCCAGTTCCAGGCGTTCGATATCGATACCCCGGGCACCCTCCGCCGAGAGCTGCTGCGGCAGGGCAGTTTGCTGGCTCGCCAGTTCGTTCAATAGGGCCGGGCTGATGGTGAGTCGATCGCAGCCGGCCAGGGCTTCGATCTCGCCCAGGTTGCGGAAACTGGCGCCCATCACAATGGTGGGATAACCGAATTTCTTGAAGTAGTTGTAGATCTTTTTTACTGACAGCACGCCCGGATCTTCATGGGCGGGATAGCTGTCACGGCCACTCTGCTTTTTATGCCAATCTAGAATGCGTCCGACGAAGGGTGAAATCAGGGTGATACCGGCCTCGGCACAGGCGACCGCCTGCACAAAGCTGAATAGCAGAGTGAGATTACAACGTATGCCCTCGGCCTCCAGCACTTCACCGGCACGAATACCCTCCCAGGTGGAGGCGATCTTGATCAGTATGCGTTCACGTGAGATGCCCTGTTGCTCATACAGTTCAATCAAGCGGCGGGCTCTTCGGACAGTGGCTTCGCTATCGAAAGAGAGGCGTGAATCGACTTCGGTAGAGACCCGGCCCGGAATCAGTTTCAACAGTTCGCAGCCAAAGCTGACCGATAGCCTGTCGACGGCATCATCCATAAACGCATCCGGATTGCCCTGCTGTCGGGCCCACTGGATGGCCTGATCCATCAGCTCGGCATACTGCGGTTGTTGAGATGCCTTCAGGATGAGGGACGGATTGGTGGTGGCATCTTCCGGGGTGTACTGTTCGACCAGCTCAAACTCGCCGGTGTCCGCCACGACGACCGTCATGCGTTTCAATTGATCGAGTTTGCTGAGCGTGGTGGATGGGTCCATTTTTGTCCTCGGATTCTGTATCGAAAGATTGATTAGTCCAGATAGTCCAGCGGCAGTTCGGTCTTGTTGATAATCTGGCGCATGACGAAGCTGGATTGTACCCCTGAGACCCCGGCGATGCGTGTAATTCTGCCCAATAACAGATCCTGGTAGGCATCCATGTCGGGTACCACCACTTTCACCAGATAGTCAGCAGTCTGTCCGGTGATCAGGCTGCATTCGATCACTTCGGGAAATTCTGCCACCCTGGACTGGAAATTCTCGAAACGGTCAGGGGTATGTCGGTCCATGCTGATCTGTATCAGTGCGATCAGTTTCAGGTTCAGTTGGGTCGGATTAAGCAGGGTGACATGCTTCTCGATGATGCCGGCCTCTTCCAGTTGCTTGACCCGCCGGGAGCAGGGAGTGGGGGAAAGGCCTACCCGTTCCGCCAGCTCCAGGTTGCTGATCCGCCCGTCATGCTGCATTTCCGTCAGGATACGGCGATCGATACGGTCAAGTTTCATGGGTTCGCCCGGCAAAATAGAGTTTGATTGGCGTAATTATAAAACATAAAGCTATAAATCACTATATATATATAAATTTATAGATAAAAGCTCTATAAATTCAAGGTTTCATTGCTGTTTTTGCACCCACTCACTCACGTTTGCTCGCTATACTGCACCCACTGAACAAGCTTGGCCCAGGCTGACTCTCAGGCAAGACCTCACAAGGGTCTGTTGTCCGGATGGCTCCACAAGAGCGAAAAAGACGCGTGCACCAGGAGATTGGCTACTCAGGAACAAGCGTGTTGGTAACAGGGGAAACCTGATCTGAGGTGGGCCGCATCCCGGCCCACCGCTTTCCCCTGCTTTCCCCGTCCCTCCATTGAATCAATCCAGTTTAAGACAACGGTTCAGAGGCAAACGAACCGCACGTATTTTGTTGTTTTTTTCATCAATAAATCGTCATCCCACTGGGTTATAATTTTCCCATGCTGAATCGGCAGTGGTGCCGGCTTTTTTATCAGGAGAACGATCAGATGCAGAATAAAGTGGCCGTGGTAACCGGCGGGGCGAGTGGTATCGGGCGGGCGGTTGCCGAGAAATTGGCGTCTCTCGGATGTAAGGTGGTTATTGCCGATTTCAATCAGGAATCCGGCAGTGCCGCCGCCGGGGAGATGGGTGCCAGTTTTATTCAAGCCGATCTTTCCGACGCCGAGCAGTGTCGCTCGCTCATTGCCCAGGCTACCGCCCTGCATGGCAGTGTCGATATTTTGGTCAACAACGCCGGTTTTCAGCACATCTCACCGATCGAAGAGTTTCCGGTTGAACAGTGGAATAAATTGCTGGGCGTCATGCTCACCGCTCCTTTCCTGCTGATGCGTTATGCCTGGCCGATGATGAAGCAGAACGGTTGGGGGAGGGTGATCAACATCGCCTCGGTTCATGCCATGGTGGCCTCTCCCTTCAAGGCCGGTTACATCTCCGCCAAGCACGGCGTGATCGGCCTGACCAAAACCGCGGCCCTGGAAGGCGGCGAGTTCGGTATTACGGTCAATGCCATCTGTCCGGCCTATGTCAGGACACCGCTGGTGGAAAATCAGATCGCCGACCAGGCCCGTACCCGGGGTATTGCTGAAGACCAAGTGATCACTGATGTGATGTTGAAAAATGCGGCGATCAAGAAGCTGATCGAGCCGGAAGAGGTGGCCAACCTGGTAGCTTTCTTGGCCAGTGATCAGGCCTCCTCGATTACCGGCTCTTCCCTGACTATCGATTCGGGCTGGACGGCCCAGTAGCAGTAGCCCCACATCGCCCTTGTGAGATCCGCTGAGGGCGGTATAGGCCGCCAGATATTGGGACGGTGAACTATCCTTCTAGATAGGGACATGTTTATGGCAGATGGCTGAAAGGGGGTTGATAATGTGGAAAACGAATCCGTTTTTGCTGGCTGGAGTTTATTTCGGCGGATTGTTGGCAATATTCTCAACCGTAGTGTATTCCGCCGCTTATCGGTGTGAGCAGGATGGCGTGACGGTTTATTCCGATACCCGGTGCGGACCGAATGCGCAACAGAGCGGTGAGGTGCAAAACGTTTACCCGGGCGGCTTGCGTGCGGGTGAACAGCAGATGCTCAACCAAGCCGGATCGCGTCAGGCGGCACCGGCTGCTGGCGATAGTTCCGGTAGTAGTTATGGCGAGCGGCTCAAGGAACAGAATGAACAACGCAAGAGTGAGGGAGATAAGCGGCGTATCCCCTCGAACACTACCAGTCCCTGGCGTTGAGAAGCGATGAGAGAAGAAAACGAGACCGAAGCGATTGATCCCTGGCCGCTTGAGCAATTGGTGGAAGGGAGGCATTACTACTGGGAGGATGGATTGATGGTATTCACCGAATGCTATCATCGCAGCCGGGGTAACTGTTGCGGATCCGCTTGTCGCCACTGTCCCTTCGATCACGTGAATGTGAAACCGGCGAGATGAGGGTCGTTTCACTTATCCCTTCCATCACCGAAAGCCTCATCGATTGTCACGTCAACCTGGTGGGCCGCTCCCGTTTCTGTATCCATCCTGTACCTCAGGTGGGACATATCCCTGTGGTGGGGGGGACCAAGCAGGTGGATTGGCAGGCAATGGCTTGCCTGGCGCCTGATCTGGTGGTACTGGACAGGGAAGAGAATACCCGAGAGATGGCGGAGAGCTGTCC
>NZ_JBNKFS010000030.1:0-33714 GCF_050289425.1 Sedimenticola sp.
GCTCCTGCATCGTCTGGACTACTAATAAATACGTCTGTGCTAATTAGATCGGAAGCAGAAGTCCAACCATAACCCCAACTATCAAGTGCCGATGCTAGTCCACTATAAAACACAAAGGATAATGTAATTAGCAATGTCGACTTAACGCAAAATCTGCTCACTGATATTATTTCCTTTAATTAATTATTCATTGTGTTAAGTGGAAATTAAATCATTTAAAGCTGTGGCCGCACGGAACGGGACAGTTCACGCCCTTGTGCGTCATAGGTAAATTCAGTGATCTTGCCGGGTTCAGTAATACGCACCGGCAGGCGATAATCGGTATGCCACTCGGTGGTGATGGTACGGGCTTCTGGCGTGCCGGCGGCTTCAGTGCGGGATAACTCCAAACCGCGGTTGTCGCGGGTATAGGTCGTCAGATGACCCTGCCAGTCGGTTTTGGAGGTCATGAAACCATTGGCATCATAGGTGTAGGCTTTATTGGCTCCCGCACAGCTGGCCGTAGGATGACCTTCTACTTGCGTGACTTTTTTAACTCCCAGAATATCGGTGAAATGGTAGGTGGTCTGTTTACCTAAAGGGTTGGTAACCGTAGTCGTGCCATCGGCATTAAATGCCAAAGTGTGTTTATCAACACCACCAGCATGTTCCGATGAAATAGCACGGCCTTGGTCATCATAGGTCCAAGTCGCATAGCGGTTGCCGTTCTCGTCGGTGATACCGGTTAGGGCGTGGGTGAAACTGCTGTTTTCGTAGTGGTACTGGCGGGTTTTGTTATCTTGATTGGTGACTGATATCAGGTTGTTGATGGCATCATAAGCATAGGTCAGTGTGCCATTATCTGGAGTAGTGATTATATCAATGTGGCCACTACTATCGTAATCAATTGTGATTTTTTGTCCAAAATAATCTGTAATATCACTCAACTTTCCGTATACATCTGTATAGCCGTAAGTTGTAATATGACCCTGAATATCTATATCAGAAACAATTCGTCCTGTAAGATTATAGTATTCAGTATTACCACGACCATAAGTTAAGGTATATCCGGTTAACGTTTCTTTGATGACATATTTTGAATCCAAATCACCCACCCAAACACCATCAATTTTTGTTTGGATTTCCGCATATCCAGTGGAACGAAGTATAGTCATCGTATCATTATTCCGCGACAAGCTACGAAATATTGGAGAGCTCCAACCCAGGCCAAAACCATAGTCAATCGGCTGATATCGCTCACTATTGTAAGATCTCTCGATAGAAAGACCACTTACCCTTTGATAGTCTGGTTCATGCTGGTATTTATTACCGACAGAGATAAGAATCGGATTGCCCGCATATGGAGAAGAACACGAGTAACCTGCATGCTTACTAGGCATATTATTGCCAGTAGGATAATAGTATTCATCTAATACCTCATCGGGCACCCACATACTATTTTGATAGTGCCAGAGCCTATACTTCCCTGCACCTCCAGGTAAACAGCTATAAGAATGAAAACTGGAGGAACGTGCGTCCATTAGCCGATTCGCATCAGTATGACACGCTTCATATGCACTATCTTGTGTAGGAAAATAATGAGATCCGGCGTGTACATTTGACAAATAGAAGAACCAAAGCACCGCGACAAGAATGGTATTAGAAGCCAATTTTTTATTAGTACCACCCAACACAGCCACGTTTTTTAGGTGCACCCTTATATTTGATTTACCATTCACTTGCTCGACCTCTATTTATTGTGCAGTTTCGAAAGCTATTTGCCTTTCCGTTATATACATAGCGGGCCACTCCCCGCACACGGTCTTACGAGCTCGTTCTCCTTGACGGTTGTAGCCAAAGGTGGAGACATCATTGACATCGACTTGCGGCCCGTCGACAGCCTCAAACTGTTATAGGTGTAACAGGTGATTTGATCCGCAATAGCAAGATCCGGCAGTCGAGGACTCTCATAACGGTTAAAGCCAGTAAGTATTTGCATTTATTATATTAATGAGGAAAGTCCGTTAGAGCTGTGTCCGCACGGAACGGGACAGTTCACGCCCTTGTACATTTCGAGTAAATTCTGGAGCCTCGCCAAGCTTGGTGCTTTGAACGTTATAAACCCCAGAACAAAAACCCAGGATTAACATTTGCTTGTCTGAGGAAAAATTGAAGGGTTATTTACTGGCATCCAATGACTATCCGTAGCCGCTTCTAAGTCCATTTTTTGTAACCTAATTATTATATTCTTTAGATGTTTGTGATAATTTTTTGGTCAGCAGAATGCTTGCTAATGATCACACGAACATCTTTACTATTTCAATACTTTTTTTCATATAAAATCATATAGCGTAGTTAATCAAATTAACGTAGATAATGTTTTCCAGAACTATCCCTGCTACCAAGAGCAACGTACCATTTCTTTTAAAATATTAAGTGAACACCACACTAACCATATCTAAGCTGTGGAAGGTTTAGCTGCCCAATCAAGAGTAACTCAACGGAAGTCCCGCGACGAAACATTCAGCCCACCCAGCCAGTCACTATAATCCTCCAACCTATGAGCAACCAGGTGCACCACCTGCCCCTCGCGCTGTACTTGGCCATTAACCATCAGTAACCGAGCGTTCAGCACCACCTGACGAAATCGCTCCAGTGTCTTGGGCCAGATGACCAGATTGATCTGGCCGCTCTCATCCTCCAGGGTGGCAAACAGTACACCGCTGGCGGAGTGCGGCCGCTGGCGGCCGATCACCAGGCCGGCCGCACGCAACCAGGTGCGGTCGTGTGTCGCCTGTATCTCGGCCGCCGTACGCACCCCGGCACGGCGTAAGCGGGTACGCAGCAGTTGCAGCGGGTGCCGCCGAAGTGACAGACCCAGGGCCTCATAATCGGCATACACCGCTTCCCCCAGTGACGGCTCCGGCAACACTACGCCCTGCTCTGCCGCCGGGACCTCAAACAACGGGGTCGGCGTCTCGACGCCGAGTACCTGCCACTGCGCCTGATAGCGGTGGCCACCCAGGCTGACCAAGGCATCGGCAGCGGCCAGGGCCTGCAGGTCGCGCTCATTGAGCCGGGCGCGTCGGGATAGATCGCCGATATCGTCAAACTGTTTAGCCCGGCGTGCTGCCACCAACCGTGCCGCGCCGGTACCCGAGAGTTCATTGACCAGGCGCAGTCCCAGCCGCAATTCTGGCCGGGTATTCCGACCCCGCTCCAGGGAACAGTCCCAGTGGCTGTGGCAGACATCCACCGGGCGTACCTGCACACGGTGACGCCGGGCATCCTGGATCAGTTGTGCCGGGGCATAAAAGCCCATCGGCTGACTGTTGAGCAGACCGCAGAAAAAAGCCGCCGGTTCATGGCATTTGAGCCAGGCCGAGACATAGGCCAGCAAGGCAAAACTGGCGGCGTGGGACTCGGGAAAACCGTACTCGCTGAAGCCCTTGATCTGGTTAAAGATGCGTTCGGCAAACTCTTCGCTATAGCCGCGCTGGTGCATACCATCGAACAGCTTGCGTTGAAATCCCTCGATACCGCCGCGGCGGCGCCAAGCGGCCATGGCTCGGCGCAGGGCGTCGGCTTCACCGGCGGAAAAACCGGCCGCCACCATAGCCAGTTCAATCGCCTGCTCCTGAAACAGGGGCACACCTAAAGTGCGCTCCAACACACCCCGCACTTCCTGACTGGGGTACTCCACCGGTTCCAGTCCCTGACGACGGCGCAGATAGGGATGCACCATATTCCCCTGGATTGGTCCCGGACGCACGATGGCCACCTCAATCACCAGGTCGTAAAAACAGGCCGGGCGCAGCCGCGGCAGCATGGTCATCTGGGCACGGGATTCGATCTGGAACACACCGACGGTATCGGCCCGGCCGATCAGGGCGTAGGTAGCCGGGTCCTCGGATGGAATATCCTGCATTCGAAACGGCTGGCCCCGATAGTTGCCAATCAGTGCCAGGCTGCGGCGGATGGCACTGAGCATACCCAGCGCCAACACATCGATCTTCAGCAGTCCCAAGGCCTGCAGATCATCCTTATCCCACTGGATGACGGTGCGCTCGGGCATGGCGGCATTTTCGATCGGCACCAGCCAGTCGAGCCGTTCCCGGGCAATGACGAAGCCCCCCACATGTTGCGAGAGGTGGCGCGGAAAGCCGATCAATTGCCCGGTCAACGCCAGCAACCGGCGCAGTGCCGGTTGCATCGGATCGAACCCCAGGTCACGAATACGCTCCCTATTCAGGCGGCGGCCGTCCCACCAGCTGTGGGTGGTGGCCAAGCGGTCCAGGGTATCGGTATCGAAGCCCAGCGCCTTGCCGGTCTCACGCAGGGCGCTGCGGGTGCGATAGGTGATTACCGTGGCGGCCAGGGCGGCTCGGTGGCGACCATACTTTTCATAGAGGTACTGGATCACCTCCTCGCGCCGCTGATGCTCGAAGTCCACATCGATGTCAGGCGGTTCGTTGCGCTCCCTGGAGATAAAACGCTCGAACAGGGTCGACAGGCGCGAGGGATCCACCTCGGTGATACCCAGGGCGTAGCAGACCGCCGAGTTGGCCGCCGACCCCCTCCCCTGGCAGAGGATCTGCCGTTCTCGGGCAAAGCGTACGATGTCGTGTACGGTGAGAAAGTAGGGTTCATAGTGCAGTTCGCCGATCAGCTGCAGCTCATGCTCGATCTGCTGGCGCACCTTGGGAGGTGCCCCGTCAGGCCAGCGTACCCGCATGCCGGCCTCGGTCAGGGCGCGCAGATGAGCTGCCGGAGTAAGACCCGGCGGCACCAGTTCATCGGGGTACTCGTACCGCAGCTCATTCAGGTTGAAGTGGCAGCGCCCGGCGATAACGCAACTCTGTTGCAGCCACTCCCGAGGATAGATCCGGGCCAGGGTCGCCAGGGGCCGCAGATGACGCTCCGCATTGGGATAGAGTGCCCAACCGGCCTGCGACAACGTGGTACGGTGATGGATAGCCGTTACCAGATCCTGCAGCGACTGGCGTTCACGCCGGTGCATGTGCACATCGCCGGCGGCCACGATGGGTAACTCGAAAGAGTCGGCACCGGCGCGCAGCGCCTGTAGTTGCCGTTGCTCATCGCCTATGAGTAGTCGATTGGCTTCCAGCCACAGCCGCCCGGCAAAACGCTCCACATAGTGGCCCATCTGGTGCGTATCCTGCGGATCGTTGGGGCGCAGCAATACCAGGCAACCCGGTAGCTCATCCAGATCATCGCGGGCCAGCCGGTATTGTCCTTTTTCAGCGGCCCGCCTGGCCCGGGTGATCAAGGCACTCAAACCGGCGTAGGCTTGACGGTCGGTAGCCAGCAACACTAACCGGTCCCCCTCCTCCAGGTAAAACTCGCTACCGATAATCAACGGCAGTTTCTGTGCCTTGGCCTCTTCATGAGCCCGCACTACGCCAGCCAGGGAGCATTCATCGGTCACGGCCAATGCCCGATAGCCCAGCTCAGCGGCTTGGGCCACCAGCTCCTCCGGATGCGAGGCACCGCGAAGAAAAGTGAAGTTGGAGAGGCAGTGCAACTCGGCATATTCAACCGCTGGCATATTCACCTCAACCAAAGCGGCCGTGCAGGTACCAGTGCCGGTCATCCGCCTGGCGGAACAGCCACAACCGGGCACCGTGGCTATCGGTGGCGATGAAATAATCACGCCGCACCCAGCGCCCCTGCCACCAACCGCTCTCGATCCGTTCCGGTCCCTGCTCCAATCGTAGCGGCCCATCGCGCCACGGTCCCTGTGGCCCCTGCCGCAGCCGCTCAGGTGGTTCCAGCAGCCACAGCGGACGTCGCCCCGACGGGATACCTTCAGCGGAACCGTTCTGGCTCCAGGCCAATTCGGGACGGTGATCAGCCACCACCCCCAATTGCCGTACCACCTCCCGACCCAGGCGGGCCTGCAGCCGCTCCCACAAGGCCGCGCCTTCGGCGCATCCGCTGGCCCGGCCAAGAAGGCCCAGGTTGGTGTGGTCGGCCGGCTGGAACTCGGCACTGGTCAGACGCAGACCCAATACCGGTGCCGGCAATATTTCCCGTTCCAGCCGTTCCCGCCACAATTCCAACAGATAACCCGGATCACGAAGGGGCCGTAGCAGTTGCAATGAGATATCAGTGGCGGGCAGATCCGCGTACTCCAAGGTGAGTGTCAATCGATCGATCGCCGCATCACTCCCCAGCAGCACCCCACCCAACTCCTGCAACAGACGCCGCAGCCCGAACAGCAGACCGCTGCAGTGATCCACCTCGGCCGGCAACTCCAGCCGTACCTCAAATCGAAATGGCGGCTGAAAATCGGCGCGGGGATCCGAGCGATGACCCAGGGCACAATCGAGCCGCTCAAGCCACTCCTCACCAAAACGCCGCCGCAGGCCTGCCCGGGGTAGACGCAGACACTGTCCCAGATAGCGCAACCCCAGGCGGCGCAGGGCCTGGCGCTGTCTGTCCGACAGTTCCAGACAGCCGAGCGGAAGCGTCTCCAGTGCCTCACGTAGATCCTGATCCCGGATAATCACCTGCGTCTTAGGCAAGGCACTGAACCACCAGGCCGCCTGGGGATTAGGGGCGATCGCGCTGCGTGGGCGATGACCAAGCTGTCCACAGCTGGCGATCACCTGTCGGTGCAACGTCGTCACTCCACCAAACAGACGCCGGCTGGCACCGATCTCCAGCAGCAGTCCCCGAGGTGGCTGCAACACCACCCGGGAGGTGAACTGCATGGCCCAATGGGCCAGGCGTGTCAGCCCTTTGCTCTCCCGTACCGCGTCCCGATCGAGGATGGTCAAGTCCGCTATCAACAATTGGGCCTGTTTCATGCTCATGCCCTGTCGCACGCCCAGCCGACGCGCAGCCGTGTTGGCATCGAACACCTGCTGGCGACTGCCCCCCAGCTCACGAATCACTAGGGGCACGCTGTCGGCCTGGAGGGAGACAGCCAACTCCAGGGCAAGATGTGAAAAACGCAAGGCCAGCCAGAGCATCTCACACCGCCAGACAGATACCGGCGCCGGGACGGCGTCCACGGCACTTGAGCAGTTCCACGCCCAATCCCTGAGGCTGGGGCTGCAGCAACAGACGCAGGGCTGCCGGTGAGCTTTGCGTGGCGGCCGCCCGGGAACGAAACAGAAAACCGGGGCACTCGCCCTGTTCCGCTGCCAACTGCAGACGGCGCAATATCTTAGTGTTAAGAGCTTTGGGCCAAAACAGCACCGCACCACAACTGCCGGAGCGCAGGCACTGCTCCGCCACCCAGGCGGCGTCACCAACCGTATCGGGGGAGAGCCAGCGCATGCTATTCAGGGGGATTCGCGCCTGACGTAATGCCGGGGCATAGGGAATGTAAGGCGGCGAGATCCAGACTACCGGTTTTTCGGCCTGCCCCAGCTCTTCCAATAACGGGCACAGCAAGCCCAGTTCACCGATACCGTAATGATCGAGCAACAGCTCGGTGAGTGCCGAGCCCGGCCAGCCGTCACCCGCCAGCAGCCCATCCAGATCAGGATAGCCAGTAGGCAGTGTCCTGGGCCGGTGGCCGAGGAGCAGTGTATCGCCGCGCCAGACAGGGACGTTTGAGAGAAGCTCTTCCAGGATCATGGTTCTCTAACCAGAGGGAGTCGGTCACAACAGTGACGGCCGATCGATCTCGAAAATGGGAGATCAATAACTGTCGATTTCGTTCTCTATAGAATAGAGAACATATAGAGAACTTTCAATAGATCGGAATTGAAGGATCGAGACAGATATCCCTTAGCGGGATAGTGTCTGGGAACCGGTATGACCGAAGGGCGATAGCATAAACGGCATTTCCGCCACCTCGTGATGAGGTGGCGGAAATATGTTTTTTAGCGTGGCTGTCTTACCTGGGGACTTGCGGATAATAGTAGGGATATCTCACGACAGGCCCATAAACGGGTGGGCGTGGCGGATAGGGCCAGTAATAGGGAGCAACTGGCGGGTTAACGCCCCAGGGATATCCCGGATTGATGAAACCGCGCCGATAAGGGAACGAATACCGCTGCCCCATAGGAGCGGATTGTTGTGACGGGTTCTGTTTTCCCGACTGAGTCTGCGCCGCCTCTGAGGTGCTCTCCGCAGGGGCCGATGACGGCGCTGTGGCAAAACGGTTCTGCATCATGGGCATCATGGGCTGCTGTGGATTGCTCCACATGGGTGACATACCCGCACCACCATACCGGGATGCCATACCGGGCATCTGTGGCAGGTTACCGGCCTGGTCCGGCGAAGGAGTCGTGGCGAGAGGTTCACCGCCCCCCGTTGACGCGCCAAGCGGTACACCCGACGCTTCCTCGGCTCCCGCATTGGCCACTGTCTGCGGAACGCTTTCAGCACTGGCCGGGCTACTACCGGCAACTACGGCCTCGCCCACTGCGGTCTGTCCGGTTTCACCGGCCGCTTCGGTTGTCGGGACGGCTGATGGTTCGGTAGCGGCTACCGATTGGCCTGCCGCCACCTGATCATTGGGCACAATAACAGTCCCCTCCTGTGCCGGCTGATTCTCTGCCAGGCCCGGCTTCTCTTCCGCATTAGCTGAAGTCATATCCGTTGCGGGCGCATTTGCACCGGCAGCATTGGCCGCTACGGAAGGCATATCTTGGGCGCCGCCCTTGTCTGATTCTGTCATGGCCAACGCGTTTGCATTGACTGAATCAACGGCGGCTACAGGAGGTTCATTGGGTGTCACATCTGTCGTCGGATTATCGGCAACCTGTGCTGTCTTATCTACCGGTGCGGCGCTACTCGCCATCTCATCGCCAGCCCGGTTCCCCGGATTGTTGACCGTGCGTAGATAAAGCAGTCCGGCAACGATCACAATGGCCCAGATGAACGACTTTTGCCAGAATCCGAGGCCGCTTCCAGTCCGTTTGGCGGGCGGCGGCGTCTGTTTTTCAGTTGAATCAGGAGGCATGAGTCCCATCTCCTCTAAGCGCTTCTGAACATTTTCATTTCTCTTCGGTGCCACTTCCTGGACCGGCTCTTCACTAACTGCCGCCGAAGCCGCTTCCACATTCGAGGAGGAGACGGATATGTCGCCGGTCTCCTTCGTCTCGGCCAGCATAACGGCTGCGGAGGCATCACTCTCAGGTAGGTTTTCAGCTGCGGTCGGTTGATCCGGGGCTTTCTCTGGTGCTGGAGCGGATGCCTCGTTAACCGCCGGCAATTCGGCCGCATCGTTTTTCGATGTACTTTTACTGGCAGCGATACCGCTCTTTCTGGCGGCCTTTTTCTTCGGGGCTGCTTTTTTCTTGACGCTGACCTTCTTTTTCGCTGCGGTATTGGCTTGTGGTGTCTTTTTCCTGACGGCCTTTTTCTTTGGCGCTGCCGTTTTTTCGGCAGAGACTTCACCTTCAGCCTGTTTCGGTACCTCGTTCAGATCATCCTCAGCCATGTGCTCTACTCCTGAATCATATCCGTTTATCCCGGCAGCCAGCCTATCGCCTGCTGTAGCCGGATTCTATGTGCTGGATCAATCCTAGCAGCAGTAACCGGCCGATCAGGCATTGGATATCTTTATATGGCTATAGAGTGGCGCTTGCGCAAGGCCTGTTAAGCAGCCTTACTTCAGTGAGCCAAGCAAAGCGGCAATCAAGGTGATTACCTGTTCCATGCCACGTCCGATATGTGCTTCGATCTCCTTCATGGTTATAGGGCCATCCCCTCTGCCGGCCGCCCAGTTGGCGACCACGGCACAGCAAGCATATTCCAGTTCCAGTTCCCTGGCGAGTGAGGTTTCCGGCATGCCGGTCATCCCGACCAGGGTACAACCGTCTCGTTCCATTCGATTGATTTCCATGGCCGTTTCCAGTCGCGGCCCCTGGGTGGCACCGTATATACCGTTGTCGACTACCGGTATCCCCACCTTTTTGGCAACCGCTATCAGATTCTGGCGAAGTGATTCACTATAGGGGTGGGTGAAATCAATATGGGTCACCTGGCTCAGGTCGTGCTCGAAGTAAGTGTGGTCTCTGCAGTAGGTGTAGTCGATAATCTGGTCCGGAATGGCAATCACCCCCGGGGCCATATCCGCACCGATGCCGCCCACCGCGGCGATAGCTACTATTCGCTTTGCACCGATATGCTTTAACGCCCAGATATTGGCGCGGTAATTAACCTTGTGGGGAGGAATGGTGTGTGCCGTTCCGTGGCGCGGTAGAAAAGCCACCTTTTTATTTTTGAAAACACCGTGCGCAACCGGTGCTGACGGCTCCCCGTAGGGGGTATGAATCACTTCACGCCGGGTTATCTCCAGTTCTTCAAGTTTGCTAAACCCCGAGCCACCAATTATCGCCAAATCAGTCACGATCTTCGTCCTATGTTGTCCATTATCTCTGCACTCATGGATTGCGCGCCACGCTTACCCTGCCTTGCGTTGGCAACCACGCCTCCGATTGGCCACAGTCTAATGCAATCCACATCACTCTGTCCCCGCACATCCGGGTAAAATCCACTCCAGTACAACCGCCGTTCTATGAGTCAAAGAAAAAGCCGGTTACCAAGTGGTAACCGGCTTTCTGCCGATACGCGGCCATCCATCGATAGCCTGTGTACGCGCTACGCCTTATAGGCCCTCGGCATTCTCGGCCAGATAAGTGGCTACACCATCGGGGGAGGCCGACATGCCCTTCTCACCCTGCTTCCAACCTGCCGGACACACTTCACCGTGCTCTTCGGTAAACTGCAGCGCATCGATCATACGCAGCATCTCGTCAATATTGCGACCCAAGGGCAGGTCATTGACCACTTGATGACGAACCACACCCGCCTTATCGATCAGGAAGGAGCCACGGAATGCGACCGCGCCATCTGGTGTCTCTACGTCATAGGCCTTGCAGATGGCGTGCGTCATATCGGCCACCAAGGTATAACCGACTGGTCCGATACCGCCCTGATTGATCGGGGTATTGCGCCAAGCGTTGTGGGTGAAGTGGGAGTCGATAGAGATACCGACCACTTCCACGTTGCGTTTGCTGAACTCTTCTAGCCGGTGATCAAATGCGATCAATTCGGAAGGACAAACAAAGGTAAAATCGAGGGGATAGAAAAAGAGTACCTTGTACTTCCCGGCAGTTGCCTCTTTTAGGTTATAGCTGTCGACAATCTCTCCACTGCCCAGTACGGCCGGTGCGGTAAAATCAGGTGCTTCACGTCCTACAAGTACGCCCACTTTATGAATCCTCTAAATGGTTGGTTTATGTTCTGGATATTAGATCCACTCTAATATTTGGCCGATTATGCCACAGGAATAAATTTAATTTAACGGGTAGTTTGCCCGGCTATTACAGATCCAGATCCAACGCCGGATTCTCTTCATATCGGGCAATGATATCCAGCGCATGCGTCCATCTCGGATCGAGATGCAGTGCGTCCCTGGAAAGCGCCTTGCGCCCATGCATACGTATCAAGCGCATTTGTGCTGCCGGATCACTGTAATCCGCCAATGATTCAAGGACTTCCACCGCGCCTGCCGGATTGTTGCAGACCAGAACCATATCGCAGCCGGCCGCCAGGGCGGCTTGGGCACGCTGCGCATAATTACCCGCCCCCTCCGCGGCGGCCATCGTCAGATCGTCACTGAAGATGACACCGTGGAATCCCAACTGGTCACGCAAGATATGCTGTAGCCAGAAGCGGGAGAAACCCGCCAGTTCCGGATCCGCCTGATCATAGATCACATGCGCAGGCATGATGGCATCCAGGCCATAATCGATCATGCGTTGGAAAGGGAGCAGATCTTCCATCATCAGGTCGCCGACAGGACGGTGATCGACAGGCAGTTCACAATGGGAATCCTCGGTCACCCCACCGTGCCCTGGAAAGTGTTTCCCCACTGCCGCCATGCCCGCTTCATGCGTACCGATCATCCAGGCGTGGGCCAATTCCGCCACGATCAGCGGTTTCGAGCCGAAAGCCCGATCGCCGATCACGCTACTGAGGCCCAGCCCCAGATCCAACACCGGTGCGAAACTGAAATCCACCCCGACCGCACGCAACTCGGCGGCCATCAACCAACCAATCCGCTGTGCCGTGTCCTTGGCTTTTTTCGCATTGATCCGGTTGAGTTCGCCAAACCAGGCAGCCGGAGGAAGGCGGGTAAACCCCTCCCTGAAACGCTGTACCCGGCCCCCCTCCTGATCGACCGCCACCAGCAGAGGTGGCGAACGGAGGGCATGAATCTCTTCTATCAATGCAGCGACCTGTCCGGGCGATTCATAGTTCCGGCTGAATAGGATCACGCCACCGGCGGCCGGATGACGCAACCATTCACGTTCATCATCCGTGAGTGCAGCTCCCTGGAGATCCAGCATAAGAGGGCCATGGCTCATTGGGCGAATTCCTTGATCATCGTTTTTATCAATCGGCTATACTGTGCGGCTTGCGTTGACCGAGCATTACAGAATAAACCGATTCGGAAGTAAAGATGCGTCTTATTGCCTTACCTTTGAGCTTGATCCTCCTCTTTGCCACATCAATGTTACGTGCTGCGGAAGAGCAGACCGCTGAGGAACAAGCACCCAAAGTGATCGCTTATTACGAGCTCGCTCCTTCTATCGTGGTCAACGTCAAGGGGAAAGCCAAGTATATTCGTTGTGATGTACAACTGATGACCCGGGATGAAAATCGTTTGCCCGCCATTAGCCTGCACGCCCCGGCACTGCGCCACGAGTTAATTTTGTTGTTGAGCGATCAACAGGGGGATGAAATCCGCACCACCAAAGGAAAAGAGCGGTTGCGCAAGGTCGCGCTCAAGGCACTACGAAAAGTGATGAAGCAGTTGGAGGGCGAAGAGATGATCGACGACCTCTTCTTTACCACCTATCTGGTGCAATAGCCCCGATCAGTTTAAAAATGCTCCCGGATATCCACCACCGTACCCACAGACACTCGGTTAAAGAGTTCCATTAACTCTTTGTTGCGCATCCGGATACAACCATGGGATGCCGCCTGCCCCATCGGTTCGGAGTCCGGTGTACCGTGGATATAGATAAATCGCCGCAGGCTGTCGACACGGCCGCCTCGATTCTTACCCGGTTCTAATCCGCTTAGCCAGAGAATACGGGAGAGAATCCAGTCACGTCCCGGGTTGGCCGCAGCCAGTTCGGGCGTATAGCGCTCGCCAGTGGGTCGCCGCCCGATAAACACACTGTTTTCCGGCAGTCCCTCACCGATCTTCAGGCGAATCCGGTGCAGGCCACATGGCGTACACTCGCTACCGGCTCGCTCGCCCGGACCGTTGCTGGCCGTTGAAACGGCATAGCAGGCGACACAATCGGTTCCGTGCAGCAGTCGCAGTTGCTGTAGCTGCAAATCAATTTGAATGATTGGGTCCTGATCGTTTACCACTGGGAGTAAGGGTGCTTGACCAGGTTGGAGTTGTAGTAGCGCGGATCGCCGGAGACCTCGTCGCCCGCCCAAGGTGGCAGCTCGAATGACTCATCCTCACTGCTCAGTTCCACTTCCGCCATCACCAGGCCGCGATTTTCGCCGGCAAACAGGTCCAGATCCCAGATGTGATTGCCCCATTTAACCTGGTAGCGCGTCTTATCGATAAACGGTTGCAGGGCGATCTGTTGCAGCATCTGTTCGGCATCTGCCAGGGGAATCGGATACTCGAATTCAGCCCGTGAGATACCGGTGGTGGCGCTTTTTATATTCAGATGCGCCACGCCATTCGCTACACGAATACGCACGGTGGCATTCGGCTGGTTAGCGATATAGGCCTGTTTAAGCACCGATTCCGAAACGACTCCACTCTTCCATTTATCGTTTATTACTATGAATTTACGTTCTATTTCTAAAGCCATTTAAAAAGTCCGTTCGTCGTTAGTCGCGCCATATGCGTTCCCACGCAGAGCGTGGGAACGAGTAGATAATCAGATAGTTACGTTCTCTTTCCAAAGTCACTGATCAAGTACGCTCAGGATTTCTCAAAGAGTGCGATCGACTCCACATGGGCAGTATGGGGAAACATATCCATCACACCAGCCGAGACTAATCGATAACCGTGCTTATTGACCAGCTCACCGGCATCTCGTGCCAATGTACCCGGATAGCAAGAGACGTAGACGATACGCTCGATCCCCAATTTGGGGAGATGTTCAAGCACCTCGACCGCACCGGAACGGGGAGGATCGAGTAAGACTTTATTAAAACGCTCCCTCAGCCAGGGCTCTTTCTGCAACGATTCATAAAGATTAGCCGTGTAATAGCGACTATTATGCACACCATTTCCGAGCGCATTCTCCCTCGCTCTGGCGACCAGTCCGGCATCCCCCTCAACACCCACGACCTCTTTGACACTTTTGGCAATCGGCAATGTAAAGTTACCCAAGCCGCAAAACAGATCCAGAACACGGTCTTCCGACCCAAGATCCAACAGCCCCAATGCACGCTCGATCATGACGCGGTTGAGTGCACTGTTCACCTGGGTGAAATCATTGGGCAAAAAGTGGAGAGTCAATCCATAGGCTGGCAGGTCATAATGCAGATCTATCGGTTGTGACTGCAGGGGTGTCACCGTATCCGGTCCACCACTCTGGGTGTAAATAGCCACCCCCTTTTCCGCTCCGAACGCCAGGAGTTGCTCTGTATCGGTCGCAGATAGCGGTGCGAGCAATCGAAATATCAACACACAATCACTATCCCCCATGGCGACTTCAATCTGGGGGATACGCTCCTTGATGCTGAGTGATCCGATCAGATCGCTGAGCGGCGTGATCAGTTGTCCCACCTTGGGATGCAGGATCAGGCATTGGGAGAGATCGGCCACATAAGGCGTACCCCGCTCGCGAAACCCTACCAGCACCTTACCTTTTTTAGCCACATACTTGACGCCCAACCGGGCTTTTCGCCGATAGCCAAAGGCGTCGTTGCTGACAAGTGGCGGCAGGGTCGTTGCAGGTTGTACCTTTCCAATGCGTGTAAAGGCATCCAAAAGGGCTGTCTGTTTCGACAGAATCTGCGCTTCTGCGGATTGATGTTGCAGTGAGCACCCCCCACAGAGACCGAAATGGGGACATTCGGGTGTTACCCGATCCGGCGACGGATTGAGAATCTCAATGGCCTCCCCTTCATCAAAATTCTTTTGGGTTCGTGTATAGCGAAAATTGACCGTTTCACCAGGTAGTGCGCCGTGAATAAACACCGCCTTGCCATCAATATGCGCCACACCGCGCCCGTCATGACTCAGGGTATCAACCTTGGTCAAGACTGGATCTGGCGGCAACTTACGTCTTCTTGAGCGTCCCATGAAACTTTGTCAATCCTCAGGTCGGAAAAGCAACTGTATAAAATATCAACGGCAGCCCAATCGCTGCCGTTGTATCAGATGTAAACAGGCGTTCTGCGGGTTATTTCTGCACCCACCCCCCTTTTGCATTTTGATACCACCAGCCCCTGGCGGCTTTCTCTACCCAGGTACGGGCAAATGTGGCGCGAATCTCTGCCTCCCATTCGGGATGACCGTTGGCATCGGCAATCGCCCGATACAGTGCACTGCGGTCCCTGTTTTCACTGCTGATCAACCCCTGTGCCTTGTTGCGCGATTTCAAAGGGATCGCCGCAGCATCGTGTACCGCAATCATGGCATCGCGGGTAAAACCGATGGCGCCACTGTTATAGTAAGGGGTCAAGGCACTGTTGCGGCTTTTCATGCTGGCTTGCAGTTTCCGGATAGCCGGTGAACTGGCATTGAAATCAGGCTGGGCCGCCTCGGCGGCCGGGATGAAGAAATCCACGGTATCGGCCGCGATGGAGCGGAACAGGGAGTGCTGCAGCGACGAACTCTTGTTATCACTCTTATTCGGTTGTTGCGGCGCTTTTTCCTTGCCCAATATGTCATCGACTATCCGCCCAGCGGCCTCTTCGGCCTGTGCGGCAGGGAAATAGATATTGATGGTGACGCAGGCGGTAAGCAGTACCAGGATTGCCAGCACACCACCTATTCTTAATACTTTCATTAGGTTAGCTCCTTTTATTAGCATCGTATCTACGGCTATTTGATGACGGGCGCACCGCCTGATGCAATCTGTTTCAACTTGCTGACCAGCACCTGCCAATCCGTCTTTTGGTTGAATCCCATAATGTCGATCCGGGGTAGCCCACCCCCTTTGACCAGATAGTAGCCCCGCTCGGCGGGCTCTATGCCCCCCATGTGACAGACCCCATGCTCCAATCGGCAACTGATACCAAGGCGGTCGTAACCGAACTCCTTAAAAATCCTCAGGAAGCTCCGGGATAGCGCTCCCGAAACACCGGATCCGCCCAAATTGGAAATATTGTCGACCGCTTTTTGATTGATCCGATGCCGAGTTTCATCATCCCGTGGCGTATTGAAAGCGGCATCAAATGACACCGGTGTCCAGTTCTCCAACCGGAGGTCATTCACCCGCCCCTCCAATCTTCCGGTAATCTTACCAAATGAGAAGGTTCGGGTCAGAGTTTCCAGATCGATATCCCTCAATTCCAGATCGGCGCCCAATGCAGGCAGCGCACCAAACAGGTCATCCAGTTTCAGGTCTCGAACGACAATTGCTCCGTCAAATATCTTGACCAGTGCGATACCCTCTACGGCAATCACACCATTTTCATACGATAGACCGGGGATCATGCCGGAAAGTTGCCCCGCCAACCGCGGCCAGCCAACCGCACGGCTGATAGCCTCCATGCTGATCGGTGTCAGATACCCCTGAAACTGAATCTTTGGGCCCGCATCGCCCTGCTCCAATGCAAACCGTTCCGCTTGCAACACGCCATCCAGGACCGGAATAGACGCCTGATTGACCAGCGCCAGATTACGGCCAGAGAGATTCAGATCCAGCTTGGCGGCCCCCAGGGTGATCCCGCCAAACAGATGTCCACCCTGCCAATTCAAGTGACTATCGGTGGCGCTCCCACTCGACCAATTGAGTTGTCCATCCAGGTCGTACAGGGCAAATTGCCGTTGGTTGTTCTCCTCCCCCTGCAGACCTTGCTCTATATAAACATCTTTGAGTTCGATGCTGGCTCGGGATTCCCCAGGACCGACACTCAAATTCAGCGCCAATTTGCCCGCCAGCTCCATCGCTTCAAATTGCGGGTTCACCAATACCGGTAACAGATTTTCTCGAAACAGTTGTGATAGATCGGTGGGCGCTGTTTTCAGATTCAGCGACACCAGTTGCGGCTTATCCTGAAGGGAAACATTGGCTTGGCCTTCGGCTGAGATACCCTCCATCTGTTTAAACGTGAACCGCTCCAGATAGAGCTGTGCTTTAGCCGCTTGATATCGGTAATCGCTCTCCAGAAGCAGCGGGCGGTTAGAGGGAGAGAGATAAAACTGCGGTGTCAGCAGTTCACCGGAAGCGATTTGTAAACGTTGGTTGCCGAACCAGTTATCGCGTTTATGGGAAATATTGCCGCGCCACTGCCCCGATAACCCCTGACCGATGTAATCGCCCGGTTGATCAGAAAAGCTGACATCCCGATAGTCGATTCGGGTACTGCCGGAGAGCAGATGAGCGTCACGCCCTCTGAGATCCGCCGACAAGTTAAAGCCGCCGTGCAGGGCAAAACGCCTGATGGAATCGGATAGAGGCGTAGCAAGTCGCCCCAGTCGATCGATGTCAATATGGCGTCCTTCGACAGACAACTGCCACCGCCCGTTGTCAGCCTTTAAAACAAGCGCCACATTCCCTTTGGAAAAGGATATATTTTCAAGATATAAATCAATAGATTGTGAATCTATTTTCCAGTTAATTCTCGCCTTAATCCGTCGCTGTTTCTGGCTATCCAGAGTTAGATCCAGCAGACCCTTGTCGCAGATGATCTGCCTGTCGGCGACTTGACCGTGCTGACAATCAAAATGGAGATGCTGAATCGGTTCCGCCAGCAGGGGATGGTTGATCGTATCAGCAGAAAGAGTGAAGTGGTCCTGATCGGCGCTAAGATCAAGCTGCAGTGACACACCCTGAGCTTGCCAAGCCCCACCGTCCAGATCCCCCAGGCTAATTGATAAATGATCGGCCGCCGTCAGGGTAAATGTGCTGAACAGCAACGCACAAAGCATGGCTGCCGCACTGAATACAGCCGGTTTATTCAGCGGGAAACACACCCGTTGAAAGATAGCGGTCGCCCCGATCACAGATTATCGCCACGATAGTCGCATGCTCCAGTTCCTGCGAGAGTTTCAGTGCGGCCGCTACCGCACCACCGGACGAGATCCCGGCAAATATACCCTCTTCCATGGCCAACCGACGGGTGACATCCTCGGCCTCTTCCTGGGTCACGTCCAGCATACGGTCCACCCATTGCTTGTCGAATATCTTAGGGATATAAGCCTCCGGCCAACGCCGGATGCCAGGGATACTGGCCCCCTCCGCCGGTTGGACGCCCACAATCTCTATCGCCGGATTCACCCCTTTAAGGTAGTGCGACACTCCCATGATGGTACCGGTCGTACCCATGGCACTGACAAAGTGGGTGATTTCCCCACCGGTCTGCTCCCATATCTCGGGTCCGGTACCTTCGCTGTGCGCCAAGGGATTGTCGGTATTGGAAAATTGATCGAGAACCTTGCCCTGTCCCTGCTGCTCCATCTGTTGAGCCAGATCCCGCGCCCCCTCCATACCTTCCTCTTCTGTCACCAAAATGAGTTTGGCGCCGTAGGCACGCATTGAGGCTCGTCGTTCAACACTGAGGTTATCCGGCATAATCAGGATCATCCGGTAACCCTTGATTGCCGCTGCCATAGCCAGTGCAATACCGGTGTTGCCACTGGTTGCTTCAATCAAGGCATCGCCCGGTTTGATATCGCCTCGCGCTTCTGCATGCTGAATCATGCTTAGCGCCGGACGGTCTTTGACCGATCCCGCGGGATTGTTTCCCTCTAGCTTAACAAGAATGGTATTCGTGCTATCTCCAGGTAAACGCTGTAGACGCACCAACGGTGTATGACCGACAAACTGTTCAATAGTTGGGTAATTCATACGGCAAGGTTACAGTAGGGTCCTATGAAAAAAGATCATTCTATAGTATAGAACTGATATCGCTGGCAATTGCGGCGGCACAACCGAATAGCGTTAGTCTATCAATAACATAAAGAGAACAAAACAGAGCATCATGAGGTACAACCATCCTATCTATAACAGCCCCAAAAGGTATTGGGCTATCGGGGTCGGAGCCATCGCCTCCTTCTCTGTCCAGGCAATGGATGCCAACAGCGTATTACCTGAAGAGCTGTTTTTTAGTGATGTCCCCGTGGTGCTGTCGGCCACGCGCCTGAAGCAGCCCTTGCCGGATTCCCCAGCATCGGTCACCGTCATTGACCGAACCATGATTGAGGCATCGGGAGCGATCGAGTTAGCCGACTTGCTACGCCTAGTACCAGGCTTTCAAGTCGGTTACTACACCGGATCGAAATTTACCGTCTCATCGCACGGCAATGCCGACCGTTTTGCCCGTGACATGCAGGTGCTGATCGACGGCCGATCGATTTATGATCCGGCCTTCGGTGGCGTCACCTGGAGTGATCAAGAGCTGGATATCGATGACATCCAGCGTATCGAGGTGATTCGCGGCCCCAATGCGGCCACCCACGGCTCAAACTCCTTTGCCGGTGTAATCAACATCATCACCCAGCACCCATCGGAGCAGCCCGATATTCGGGTTAAAACGGTGTTCGGAGACGGCGGAAAAAAGCAGGTTTTTAACCGTTTCTCCGGCACAGAAGGTAATCTCGCATACCGTATTTCGCTTAAATATGACGAAAACAACGGCTTTGACAACCGCCATGACGACTCCGATACACGCTGGTTTGGCATCAGGGGGGACTACCAACTGAATAGCCGGGATGCCCTGCTCATGGAGCTGGGATCAAGCAATGGTACTCGTGAGGACGGGTTCCCGGCGGATGCCGAACAGCCCTTTCGCGCCACCGAAGATGATCACGCCTTCCAACAGCTGCGCTGGACTCGTAGCCTGGCCCCGGGCAATGAATTTTCCCTGCAGTTCTACCACAATTACCAGCGTGTGGATGACAGCTTCTCCGACCCCAATACCTTCGCGCCATTGGATGTATCTCTGGGCTACGGTTTCAAATCACAACGCTATGATGTGGAATTCCAACACAGCTATGATTTCAGCCCGGCCCAGCGGCTGGTCTGGGGGCTGGGTGCCAGACGGGATGAAGCCAAAGGGGTATGGACTTTCAAACACGGCGATTGGATGAGTCGTGATCAGTATCGGGCATTTGGCAACTTTGAGTGGCGCCTGCACAACAACCTGTTGCTAAATCTTGGCGGCATGTATGAAAAATTCGATCAAAAAGATGGGCTGTTCTCGCCCATGGTGGCACTTAACCTGAAACTGGACGAGATGAACACGCTCCGTTTGCGGGGCACCAGTGCCTACCGTATGCCTACGTTCTGGGAGGATTTTTCCGATCAATCGGTGGTATTGACCGGTGCCATGACCCCACTTCTCCAAGTGTATAAAACCAACGTTAATCTGCTACCCGAATATATCGAGTCATTTGAGTTGGGATATTTGGGGAATTTTCAGGAGACGGGGCTGACACTCGACATGAAACTGTTTCATGAAGAGATCAAAGACATGATTGCCGAAGTAAAGGACCTGGCTGCTCCCGGACAACCGTTTACCTATATCAACAGTGGCAGTTTGAATATCAACGGTTTTGAGATAGGCCTGCGTTGGGACCCCTCCCCGCGCAGTATGCTACACGTCGGATATAGCTTGACAAACACCTATGGCGATCAAATTAAAAAATACCCACCGACACTCCCTGAGCACTATCGGATGTTGGACCGCCGCGTGCCTCCATTAACCGTTAGTATACTGGGCAGCCACCAGTTTGATAACGGGATCAAACTGAGTTCAGCCTACTACTACATGGATGACATCAGTTGGGCGGGGGATGGTGATGATGTAGACATCAACAGACGGTGGGATATAAAAATTTCAAAGGCTTTTGAGCTGCAACGTGCTGAGGGTGAAGTATCGCTAATCTTTCAAAACATCGGACCAGACAATCATTTCCAGGATTTTCATACAGAAAACGTCTGGGGCGACCGAATATTTCTTGAAGCCAGTTTGAACTGGCATTAGCGATCCCCGGTCAAACTACTGGGTGCGATACTTTTACATGGAGGTTGTGTATGGGTTTTATTCTGAGGCACTGGCAGGCGTAACATTGTGACATGCCTGATCTCAAGTCCTTCTATTGATGGATGGTTGATGTCTGCAAGACGATGCAGAAAGCAACTCTGTGCGGTGCTGTCGATGGCCTGCATGTTGCTATTTACGTCGCACAGCTTTGCCGATCACGGGAATATCGTCGTTTTTAGCAGTGGCACCACCCCGGTTTATGACCAGGTAGCCACACAACTGAAACATTACCTTAGCGATCAGTGCCAGCAAATTATTCCTGACTGTATTCCGCATAACATTTACCTGCTTTCTCAGGCCGCCGACGGATCCAGCCTCGTCATACCGCCAAAAACAAAGCTGATCATCACGTTGGGACTACGTGCCGGTGAAGTGATGCGTAATATGAATACCGGCTTGCCTATACTTCATGCACTGATTTCCAGAAGCTCTTATCAAAAACTGGCCAGTGACATCAATCACTCCGCTATTTTTCTCGATCAACCGATCACTCGACAGTTGCAGCTTGCAAAAATAATCCGCCATGACCCGCATATCGGGTTGTTGATGAGCCCCATCACTCAACCGATCAGGGATGAGTTATTTGAGGAAGCGCTAAAACAGGATATCCCCATCTCATATCGCAGTGTCGATTCGTCAGAGATGGTGGGGCCACAGCTCAAAGCGGTGCTTGAAGAGAGCAATATCTTATTGGCCTTACCAGATCCCACCATCTTTAACCGTACTACAATCTTCAATATTTTATTGTCGAGTTATCACAATAAAACACCGGTAATTGGCTTTTCATCTGCTTATGTCAAGGCGGGCGCTTTGATCGCTGCTTACTCCACACCAGAGGATATCGCACGTCATCTTGCAGAATACACCAGCAATTATCTCAATTCCGGCACAGGAGAGTTGCCGGGCCCGTTTTACCCGAAATACTTCAGTGTTGCTGTCAATCAGAGTGTTGCCAGGTCACTGGGAATATCACTTCCGGAAGAGACTGATATTATTCGTCAGATGTTGGAAAACAGTCAGCCATGATAAAAAGGCGTCGCTATTCACGCATTAAAACACGGGCACTGTTTCTGGGGATCGTGCCTGCCGCCATCATGGCACTATCCCTGACGGCCTATTTGATTACCGCCCAATTGGACAATCTTGAGCTGGCCTTTAAGGAAAGAGGTAAAGCCGTTGCACAAGAGGTGGCGGCAGCCAGCTTCTATGGCATATTCAGCGGCGATATTGAATCACTATCGCTAAATCTGAACTCCATCGTTAAACGGCAGGATATTGTCTCCATTATCGTCAATGACGCACGTGGTAAGCTGCTGTTAAGTCTTGGTAAAGCGGCTGAAACCGATACGGATACAACGGCACATGACACAAAGCAAACATCCTTTTTCTTTACCTCCGTACAAAGCGGATTCCAATCCGCTACGCTGACAGACTATCCCGACCAGATACAATCCACGCAGAGTGAAATTGCGCCCAATATTATCGGGTCGGTAGTTGTAGAACTCGACAAAACCAGTCTCCTGGTACAGCAACGAAATTCCATCATAACCAGTCTTATCATCAGTATCACCGGGCTGATCATAACGGGGCTGCTTGCGGCGATACTAAGTCAAAAAATCACCCGCCCACTCTCAAAGCTGACCCAGGCAGTGATCCGCATGAAACATGGTGATTTTTCCGCAACCGTACCGGAAATTTCCAAGGGAGAGTTGCGTAGCCTGGAAGAAGGCTTCAACGCCATGGCCAAGACACTTAAATTCAACCAGGAAATATTACAACAGCAGGTCGAGCGGGCTACTTCAGACCTTACCCAAACCATGGAGGCGCTGGAAATTCAGAATGTGGAATTGGATTTAGCGAGAAAACGCGCACTCAAGGCCAGTCAAGCGAAGTCGGAATTCTTGGCCAACATGAGTCATGAAATCCGCACACCCATGAATGGCGTCATCGGCTTTTCAACACTACTTGTAAAAAGTAACTTAACGCCTGAGCAACGAGAGCTGGCTGAAACCATCCACAAATCCGCGACCGGGCTCTTAAACATTATTAATACCATTCTCGATTTTTCAAAGCTTGAATACGGAAAACTGGAACCGGAGTATGCGCCTTTTGATATCCGCTCCTGCTTCGAGGAGCCAATTGTATTGTTAGCACCGGCAGCCCATGAAAAACAACTTGAATTGGTACTGCTGATCTATTCGGATGTCCCTGCACAATTGATAGGCGATGAAACGCGCATCCGTCAGATACTGGTCAATCTGGTTGGCAATGCCATCAAATTCACCCATCAGGGAGAAATTATCGTTAGGGTAATGATTGAGGATGAAACGGATGAGTCCTGTCGACTGCAGTTCTCGGTAACGGATAGCGGCATTGGTATCAATGAAGCCATCCAAAAAGATCTGTTCACCTCTTTTCAGCAAGGTCCAAAAGAGACCACCAAAACATATGGGGGTACTGGTCTGGGACTGAGTATTAGCAAAAAACTGGCCGAGTCGATGAAGGGCCACATCTCTCTGGAAAGTACCGAGGGGAAAGGTTCCTGTTTCAGGGTTACCCTCAATCTACCCAAAAGCTCGGATGCCCCTTCCTCCGGTATCGATAAGCCATTCAAATCCAAAAAATGCGTTATCCTTGATCAGCATGTCATCTCCCAATTGTCGATTTCCCATACCTTGGAGAGTCTCGGCATGTCAGTTACGGAGATAGGCTGGGAGCATCTGGGCAGTGACCTTGTCGGTGACCAGGACTTGCTGGTCGTAGGCTTTTCTGCCGAGGAAATCGCTTCTGGAGTTACCACTGACCGGATATCGCGTCTACAAGATGTATCTTTACCCAGAAATGTACTGATATTACTCAGTAGCTCAGATGCTGCATTGCATGAATCAATTCAAGCGCTTTCCCAAGCACCCTGTATCTCAAAACCGGTCACCCGGACATCACTTAAGCGTATTTTGGATAAGATATTTGCTCATCCGTCCGCCTTGCCTACGCCACTGGAGTATCGAAATCCCAGCGGCCCCATATTCAAGGACAAGCGGTTCATCATTGCCGATGACAACCCGATCAATCTTCAATTAATATCGACAATCCTGTCCACCTCAGGCGCAGAGGTAGTTGAAGTAGATAATGGTGTGGGTGTAATCAATGCCTATAACGAACGCCGCCCAGACCTCATCATCGTCGACGTGCATATGCCGATCATGGATGGAAAAGAGGCCACCAGACGCATACGAGAAATGGAGCATGGAGAGAGACACACGCCAATCATCGCACTCTCTGCCGATATCATTCCCGAACACCGTGATGCGCTGTTATCTACCGGTGCGGATATCTACCTGACTAAACCTATAGACGATAATAAACTTTGGCAGGTAATTGGTAATCTGCTCTACGACAACCGTACGGCCACACTGGAAAATGTGATAACAACAGAGAGCGCCGAGGAAGTCGATGCCGGGGAAAATCCACCTATCTATGATAAGCAGGAAGCGTTGCGAATAACTGGCGGAAGAGAAGAACTGGCCATAGAGATGCTTAAGAAATTCATGAGTGGCCTTCCGCAGCAAATAGATTTACTCGAGACACACCAAGCAGACCGCGATTGGCATGCACTTGGTGAAGTGGCGCATCGGTTGCATGGCGCTTGTGCTGTATGCGGTGTGCCGGCGTTAAAGGCTGCCGTTTCCGACCTGGAGCAGGCGGCCATCCAGGAAGACATTGACTCGATCCCTTGCCTCATACAGCAGGTCAACGCTCAAGCAAAGCAGCTTTGCGAATCCAGCGAACTGTTGCAGGAGAACGGGTAATTCACCACAGAATAAATACCCGCCCTACTCACTACCGCTGCAGATTCTGAAATATTCAGTTCCGAAAGATGGACCGTTCTTTTTTTACGAACTGTGACAGTACCACAATAAGCAGTATCAAAAGATAAACCGCATACACACCTATCATTGTCTGTGGCATGGTGAATCCGAAAAATTGCCACTGGATCTCATCACAAAAACCTGTTGGTTGGAACATCCAGGGTATCCACTCATCCAGCTTGGCCCAACCGGGATAACTTGCGACAAAATCACAGGTGTTGGAAGGTGATGGGAACAGTTGAATGCCGGTATGTTTTAGCGCCAGTTGCAACCCCCACCCGGCGCTGCCACCCCAAATCAATATCGCCAAACCGCGAACAATTAAAAGCTCTGGTGCCAATATCGCAATTAAACCGGAAAGTACAATACCCATTACAGCCGTTCTCTCATAGACACAGAGTACGCAGGGGTCCAATTTCAGTTGGTACTGGAAATAGAGTGCTGCCGCCTCCAGTGCCAATGCGGAGCAGGCGAGTAGCACCCATGGAAGACGGTTTTTCGATAGTCGATTGAAAAATCTCAGCATGTGCGAACCAGATAGTGCTTCGAAAAGAAAGCAGGCAGCCATTTGGGCTGCCTGTGAACGTGACAATGTCAAGGATACCTGTGAGAAAGTATCTCTTCAATGGCAATCTTTCGCCAAACCGATCTATTCACTCAAAGTGTATACCTTCTAGGACCGGTCCTTCCTCCTCTTCACCCGTTTTTCGTAATCTGATTGACCGCATCCTACAGATTGCGTTAAACCCGATGTCATTTTCCATACCCTCATCCGCTATTTGCCATGGGATCGACCGGCCGCTTTGTAACAGGAAGCAAATCGATTGTTTATAAATTCATCAAAATCAACCTGCTCCTGGCGCACATACCCCTGAAGCGGTAGTTTGCCGGTAAAGAAAAGATCCAGAATGGCACAGAGACTGGCAGCCGTCGTGATCTGGATGGCACCCCAATGCTCACTCCCGACGTCGCCATGATAGATCTTTCGGCTGTCGGTGATTTGCATGAATTTTCCATCAATGATGCCTGTGGCGGTAACCAGGATCAGCACGACATCTTGGCGGGTGACGGCTAACGCCGTTTCGAATATCTGTTTCAGCAAGTCCCGCTGCTCACCCAACTTAAGGTCATTGATCAAGAAGTTCATCAGATACTGATGTCCTTTATAGCGAATGGTCTTATAGGTCAGATCCGATACCCGTCCCTGCAACGTCTCATACAGCGTGCCCAACCCACCGGAAGTATTGAACGCTTCATAGGAGATGCCATCCAGTGAAAATGTCTCCAAACCTTCCAGCGGCGTCAGTTCCACATAACGCCCGGCACGTATGGCATGGCAAGGATTGCAATATTCATTAATCAACCCCTGGGTAGACCAGGTCAAATTGTACATCAGGTTATTGGTGGGAAATTCCGGTAGTGCACCGACACGCAACTTCAAATTATCCAGTCGATCAAACTGCTGTGCCATATGGAAGCCGACTATGCCGATAAATCCGGGGGCCAAGCCACACTGCGGCACAAAAACTTGACCGGAAGCCGCCCTTTCTCCAATCAGCTTGATGGCATGGGTTGTCTCATTGTCTTCAGTCAGGTCGAAATAGCTGATACCGGCCTCTGCTGCCGCTTCGGCGATGACGGGATTGATATCATAGCCACAGGCGGAAACCACCGCATCACACGCCTGCAGTACAGGTTTAAGGCACGCCGACCCACTGATCTCCAGCAACTGTTTCTCGATCCGCCGGCTACCGTTAACCGCATCCAGGGAGTGACTGGACTGATCCATCAGAATAATCCGGTAGTCGCCGCAATCGTCCAGCAGCCTTGCAATGGAAGCACCAATGCGTCCTGCGCCGATTATTGCCACGCTATGCATATCTCCCCCATTTCGGTCTCACTTAGGTATAAAATAACAGACGCCACCACTCATGAACCCGCAACCAGTTGTGGTAAAATCGATGCCCTACTATTGAAAAGCTTAGCACTCTTCGGTTGATTTATTGGCTTATCTCTCGGCGCCACCAATCTACAGACTAGTCTGGCCACAACATCTATTTTTCAGATTTCATACACTTATGTCTGACAGCAAAACCCTCATGATCCAAGGCACTACTTCGGATGCCGGAAAAAGTACATTAGTCGCGGCACTTTGCCGCGTATTCAAGCGTCGGAACTTATGCGTAGCGCCCTTCAAACCACAAAATATGGCACTGAACAGCGCCGTGACACCGGAGGGTGGAGAGATTGGCCGGGCTCAGGCCGTGCAAGCCCAAGCGGCCGGCCTGGATCCCCATGTCGATATGAACCCGGTATTGTTAAAGCCCAATACCGATACCGGCTGCCAGGTTATCGTGCAGGGGCAGCCTGCCCAGAACAATATGGAAGCGTGGGGCTACCATGAATATAAACCCCGGGTTATGCCACCCATTCTCCAGTCACATAATCGGCTTAAGGAGACGTACGATTATATCTTGGTCGAAGGGGCTGGCAGTCCGGCTGAAATCAATCTGCGCGACAATGACGTCGCCAATATGGGATTTGCGGAAGCGGTGGATTGCCCGGTACTGCTGGTGGCGGATATCGACAAGGGCGGCGTCTTTGCCCACTTGGTCGGTACTCTGGCATTGTTATCAGATACCGAACAGGCCCGCATCAAAGGATTCATTATTAATCGCTTCCGAGGAGATCTGAGCTTTCTTCAGCCAGGCCTTGACTGGCTGGAACAGCACACCGGTAAACCAGTTCTTGGCGTCCTACCCTATCTGGCAGGACTGCATCTTGAGGCAGAAGACAGTCTGACTGAGTCAGGGGTTACCCCCAGTGTCGATCAACCGCTTCGGGTAGTGGTTCCCTGGCTACAACGAACCAGCAACCACACCGACCTGGACCCCCTCTCACTACACCCGCAAGTTGATGTTAAATGGATTGGTCCCGGAGAGACGATTCCATCGGCAGACTTGATTATCCTCCCAGGATCAAAGTGCGTACGGGCTGATCTGGAGTATTTAATGCAAAGCGGCTGGGAACAGGCTATTAAAAAGCATGTCCGTTATGGGGGGAAGGTACTGGGTATCTGTGGCGGATTCCAGATGTTGGGACGGGCCATCCACGATCCCCAAGGTATAGAAGGCCAACCTGGCAGCAGTCTGGGCTTGGGCATATTGGATATGGAAACCACTTTGGAGAAGGAGAAACAACTGCGCCTGGTGACCGGAACGCTCACGTTGGGCCAATCTGTTCCGGTGAGTGGTTATGAAATTCATATGGGCATCAGTCGCGGTGCGGCACTCTCCAGACCCTTGGTCAAACTGGAACAAGGCCAGGACGGCGCCCTGTCTACTGACAATCAAGTTGCCGGCACCTATCTACACGGTCTGTTTGAAGCCCGATCAGCCTGCAATGCACTACTGTCTTGGGCAGGGCTGGAGCAACCCGAAACACCTGACTATTTCCAACTTCGCGAGGCCGGTATCAATCGACTGGCGGACGCCGCTGAAGCATATTTGGACATTGAAGCAATCATTCGTATTATCGAAGACGACAACTCATAACCCGCCTCTGCCAGCGGTAGTGAGCATGTCTAACGGATACTGAATAAACTCATTGTCAGCCGGCAAGCTTCTGTGTGGCCTCAGGTTTCATCACCAGCAGGTTTTCTGTCAACAGTTGCGGATCTGTGGTCAACAGTCTCTCCATGGCGTCTGCCGTGACAGGTGGACACAGGTAGTAACCTTGCACCCATTTACAGTGGAGTCGGCGTAGTGTCTCCAACTGCTCCCTTGTCTCAACACCCTCCGCCACAACCGAAAGGCCAAAATCCTTTGCCAGTCGGAGCAACGAACCCACCAGGCGCTTACCTTTTCCTCCGGGAGCCATATCCTGCACAAAGGTTTTGTCGATCTTTAACACATTGAAACTGTAGTTTTGCAAATAGGTCAGTGAACTGTACCCTTTGCCAAAATCATCGGCACTCAACTGAATACCCAGCTGACGAAGACTCGCCATATTGCTGATGGCCGTATCCTGGTCTGTGATTAACAGGGTCTCGGTCACTTCACAATGCAGATGGATCGGATCAAACCCCACTCGGTCTAGCGTATCCTTCATCACCTGAACAAAACCCAGGTGACTGACTTGTCGCGCTGAGAGGTTCACCGAGAGAAAACGGGGTGGCAGGTCGCTGTACTGACTGTTCCACTTTTGCACCTGCCTACAGGCACAATCCAATACCCATTGTCCGATCTCCTGTATCACATCTGAGCTTTCTGCAATCGGGATAAACAAGTCCGGTGGAATATTACCCAATATTGGGTGTTGCCAGCGAAGCAGTGCTTCAAAACCATCCACGCGATCGGTAACAAGATTAATGATGGGTTGGTAATGAATAGAGAGTTCTTGTCGCTCAAGCACGGTATGCAGGTCGTGCTCAATACGTGTCGTTTTGGCTACTTCATCATGCATTTCGGGTTCAAATATGTCGATGCGGCCTCTGCCCAGATACTTGGCACGGTACATAGCCGTATCGGCATCCCGCAGAATCTCATCCGGGGATTGATATTTTCGATCACCATAGCAGATACCGATACTGGCACCCACTTTTAGTGATTGCCCCCTGATCTCAAAGGGTGTCTCGACCGAATGAAGAATACGCTCAGCAACCAGATAAGCCTCCTGTGGTTTAGACAAATCGTCAAGTAGAAAGGTGAACTCATCACCCCCCATCCTCGCGACGGTGTCTGAAGGACGCAAGAGACCGCTGAACCGACCAGAGACCTCCTTCAGTAGTTGATCCCCCACGGCATGTCCATAGCTATCGTTTAGATTTTTAAAACGATCGAGATCGACAAAACAGACCGCAAACAGATGTGTTCGATCTCGTTTTCGCTTGGCCATGGAGACCTGCAATCGGTCGCTGAAAAGCGATCGGTTCGGCAAACCCGTCAGTGAATCGTATAGAGCACCGTGCTCCAGTCTGGCCAATAACGCACTCCGTTCGATATGTCGACGATGCGCATAGAGACCAAATGTCATAAATCCGATACTACCTGCCAACCAAACCACGGCGTGGGTAACCATCATGGAACGCGTCGTCTCTTTTTCAGCGTCCAGATAGGGCTGCATGGGAATCGAAACGCTCACCCCACCTCGCAAGTCCCCATCCCTGAAGCCCAGAACCGCATGACACTGTTCGCATGCCTTAATCATGTACATCGGCTTCATATAGCGCATATAGGGTGCGCCATCGATTTCTGTTTGCTCGTAAATTTCACTAATGGATTCACGCTCAAACCGGTCAAGAGCGGCCCGTTCCCAAGCATCCGCTTTGTTAACCGGGTTCAGGGTGATTTTTCCGGTTATTTTTCCCTTAATCCCATAGCTGTCTTCAAATTCATTGGTCAATTGCCGAAGCATATAGGCGGGATTCATCAAGGTAAGCTTCATCCCCCCCGTCGTCTCGACATCCCGGCGTTTGAGATGGGCCAAATATGGATTCGGGGGGGTGCGCTCGGTCACCGGAACATAAACGCCGCCGTGTTTGGTCGCCCATTGACGAAACGCCTGGTCCTTATTCCAGTTGGATTTGGCTGCACTGATGGCGAGATTGATTTTTTCGTTTTGGAGATTGGTGATATTCCAATTAAGGGAATAACCGACGAGTGAACTCCAGACCAGCAGACCCAGCAGCACCATTTTCCCAATGGGCAGTTTGACGAAAGCGGTTAGCTGTTGGTCAAGTGATTCCACACGATTGCCTGAAGCAACGGATATCCATTTCTAAAGTAGATCCTATCGGCAAGTTTGAGTAAAACCTATCTCAATAACCGAAGGGTAGAAAACACAAAACCTCGTGCCTATATCGGTTATCGGTCAATTGTATCTAGACTTGAATCGACCGTCGTGAACCCGCCTAATTAGTCTTTATATTCCCTATCCAGATACTATTCGCTGTTTCATATCCCGTACCGCATCCGCCAAACCGGAAAAAACCGCTCTGGAAATAATAGCATGGCCGATATTGAACTCACTGATGCCGGGAATGGCAGCGATTGCCGCAACATTATGATAATCCAGACCATGTCCGGCATTAATCTGCAGTCCCAAATTCAGCCCAAAATCAACCGCTTGTTGAATTTTCAGTAAAGCCCTCTCCTTCCCCATACGGTTCTGGGCGTCCGCATAGTGACCGGTATGTATCTCAACTGCCGGAACACCAATATTGTGGGCCGCTTCCAGTTGCTTTTCATCGGCATCGATAAACAGAGAAACCTTTATGCCGGCCTCCATTAATCCGGCACAGAAGTCGGTCAGCGCCGCTTGATTAGAAATGACGTCAAGCCCCCCTTCTGTTGTCAGTTCCTGACGGCGCTCCGGTACGATGCAACAGTCGGAAGGGGCAAGGCTACGCGCGATTGCCAGCATTTCATCGGTTGCCGCCATCTCAAGATTCATCCGTGTCTGAAGGACACTCGACAACATTTCCACGTCCCGGTCCTGAATATGTCGACGATCTTCACGAAGATGTACCGTAATCAGATCCGCGCCCGCTTGTTCAGCCACCAGTGCCGCTTGTATAGGCTCCGGATAACGGGTACCCCTTTGCTGACGTAGGGTCGCCACGTGATCAATATTAACGCCCAACAATTTCCGATATGACATATTCATGATTTTATTCGTTTAGATACCTGTTACATTCCGATCATGTGTAGGGGTCACGGTAAGCACTCCGAAATAACTCCCTACTTTTCAAAGGCTTATCGCCAATATAAAAGCCAAGCACCGACCGAAGAAAGTTGCGAATCTCTCTTAGTTCCCCGGGTTCACCGAGCGTACGCAAGTTCAAAGATAACAACGCCCGTCCACTAGTGGCATGTAGACTATCCCGAGAGCACGCAATCAAGCCACTCTCCTGGACAAACTGATACCACTTCTCCGCCACAATTAGATCCCCCTGCTGCGACTCCACACTCAGATCTATGCCGTACCCCAATTCATTCAACATATCCAGCTCGAAATAACGCAGGGCTACCTCATCAACTCCGCTTCCGGCCAATCGTCCCAGCAATTGTTGATAAAGATAAAACAGTTTTTCATGTGGATCGTTGCGCTGTAACAGCCGCATCAACAATTCGTTGACATAAAATCCACAGAAAAGCGCCTGGCCGGTCAACTGCAGCACCCGTCCGTCCGCTTCATAGTGAGTCAGGCTCTTGATCTCACCCCGACCACTCCACTCAACTTGCAAGGGGATAAAGGGCTGGAGCAGGCCTGAGGCCGATTTTCCCCGTCCTTTTACCCCTTTGACGATGGCCGGAAAACGGCCCTGCCGCTCAGTGAAACACTCAACAAGAAGACTGCTGTTTGAAAAATCCCGTCGATGCAGTAGATAGGCAGCAGACAAGGTACCGATCCGGGTAATGTTCAATCACCGTAGCCCAGCCGGGACAAGGCGCCTTCGTCACTGGACCAACTCTTCTTTACCTTTACCCAAAGCTGTAGAAAAACCTTTTTGTCAAAAAACTTCTCCATCTCTTTACGGGCCTGGGTACCTACCTCTTTCAAGGCTTCACCCTTCGCGCCAATAATGATGTTTTTCTGGCCTTGGCGTTCCACCCAGATCAGGGCATCTATCCGATAAAGATTACCTTCCTCCTCAAACTTTTCTATCTCCACCGTCAATGCGTAAGGGATCTCTTTGGCATAACGCCGGGTGAGTTGTTCACGGATCAACTCCGCAGCAAAAAACCGCTCGGAGCGATCGGTCAACTGATCTTCAGGGAAAATCAGTTCACCCTCCGGTAGACAAGCTATCACCTGCCTCTCCACCGGTTGAAGATTGTCCCCTTTGCGGGCTGACAGGGGGATTACCGCGGTAAAGTCGAATTTCCCAGCGATACTCTCCAGATAGGGCAACAATGCCTCCTTGTTTTTTACGGTATCAATCTTATTGACTACCAATAACACCGGCATATTCAGCTTCGACAGGGCATCCAACACAGCCTGATCTTCATCAGTCCAGCGTAACGCCTCAACAACGAATAGAATCACATCCACGTCTGCCAGGGCTGATCGTGCGGTACGATTCAGGTAGCGGTTCATAGCGTGATCCCCGCGTTTATGAATACCCGGTGTATCCACGTAGATAATCTGATCAGAATCCGTTGTCTTGACTCCGAGGATACTGTGACGTGTCGTCTGGGGTTTGTGGGAAGTGATAGCCAGCTTCTGTCCGATCAATCGGTTCAGCAGGGTTGACTTACCCACGTTGGGTCTACCGACAATGGCACAAAATCCACAATGACCTTGCTGTTGATCAGACATTCTCTAATTGCCTCAAAAAGCGACTGGCGGCATCCTGCTCCGCCTTTCTACGGCTACTGCCAGTCCCTTCGGTTTTAATGTTTAACTCTTCCACCTGACAACAGACGGTAAAGCACTGCTCATGTTGCTCACCGGTAATACTGACGATAGTGTAAGTGGGTAACGGGTTCTTTCGCGCCTGAAGCAGCTCCTGCAGCCGCGTTTTGGGATCTTTCTGCTGGGACTTTTTACTCAGCGTTGCCAACTTTTCCTCAAACAGGTCAAGAATAACCCGCTTTGCCTCCATGTAGCCGCCATCAAGATAGACGGCGGCAAACAGAGCCTCAACGGCATCAGCTAAGATGGAACC